>CAINWC010000001.1 GCA_903854305.1 uncultured Pseudomonadota bacterium
GCACTTGATTTACCTAAGGCAGTCGTACCGTTATGGCAGCTGGCACAACCGGTAGTGATGCCAGTATGGTTCATGCTGGCGCCACCTTTGAAGCTGGTGGTGTTTTTGTGGCAGGTTTCACAAGACGCACTGGTGGCGATGTGGGTGCTCGGTTTGGCTTTTACATTGCTGAAGCTGCCGCCGTGACAGGTCGAGCAGCCGGTGGTGATGCCAGTATGGCTCATGACCGCTGGGGTGAAGCTGCTGGTATTGCTGTGACAGCTCTCACATTTTACGCTGGTGGGAATATGCGCAGTGGCTGATTTACCTTTGGCGGTGCTGCCGTTGTGGCAAGTCGCACAACCGGTGGTGGTGCCGCTGTGGTTAAACTTTGCACCTAAAAACGAATTGGTCGCTGTATGACAAGTTTCGCAACTTGCGCTGGTAGGAATATGACTAGCGGATTTGCCCTTTGCTTTTGATCCATTGTGGCAGCTTGCACAATTACCGGTAATGCCTGTATGGTCAAATTTAACTGCACCCATGAAGCTTTTTGTAGAGCTGTGGCATGTTTCGCATGAAGCTGTCGTTTGCATATGGCTTGATGACTTACCTTTTGCCTTAACGCCATCATGGCAGTTTGCACAACCACCAGTAATGCCTACATGGCTAAATCCTGCGGGTAGCCATGCTCTGGTTTTATGGCAAGTATCGCAACTTGCGTTTGTTTGAATATGTTGAGCAGATTTACCTCGCTCACTTGTATTGTTGTGACAAGTTGCACAACTACCAACAGCCACCCTATCGTGACTAAACGTTGCTGAAAGCCAGTCAGTCGATTTATGGCAACTATCACATCTATCATTAGTAGGAATATGTTGACTTGGTTTTGCTGTAGATGCCGCACGTCCGCCTTGCACATGACAACCATTACAATCTTTTGGCGTACCCTTAAAAACACCTCTAACGTGGCAGCTTTCACAACTGACCTGAGTATGTACACCACTTAATAAAAATCCTGTTTTACCATGATTAAAATTTACATGCCCCTTACCTTTGGGGTTTGCTGCCGTCGCATCACCTACTGCGAGCGAAAAACAAACCAGTAATGCTGCCAGTAACACACCCACCCAACGCAAAACAGCCGACATACGGCCAAGTTGTGATGAATCTGTATTTTTTATTACTTTCATTAGCGTCATTACTTTCTCCCCAAGGAGTTGTCGGCCGAGTTAATTGCGCCTGTTTTATGTATTTATTAGTTTCTAGCATTATTAAAACAGCCATACAAACAGAATTATTAAAGTAACGATAAGCAACTTTTATAAAAATTTAAGGCCAGACCGTATATTATGTGTGATAATTTCACACGTCAATATATTTGTGTAAAAAATTCCCACATTTTGTATAATGTAAATATGATTAAAAATGATGAAGTAATTTCAGATAATCCAGTGAAGCAAAGAGTGCTCACGGCTTTGCAGCGCGTACTAAAACCGCTGGTTAGGTTAGCCCTTACGCAAGGTGTTAATTACCAAATGTTGTTAGAAACATTAAAAGTGGTTTTTGTACAGGTGGCTGAAGAAGACTTTAAGTTAGCAAAGCGCGACCAAACCGATAGTCGAATCAGCTTGCTAACCGGTTTGCATCGTAAAGATGTGCATCGCCTACGCGACCAGCCAGAAAATGCCCAAAAACAACCTTCACTAGTCACATTAGGCTCACAGCTTGTAGGCTTGTGGGTCAGTGATGCTGACTTTATTGATACTGAGGGTAAACCAATAGCACTACCTAGACTTGCCAGCGTTGGCGGTGACATCTCATTTGAACGACTAGTCGCCAGAATCAGTAAAGACATTCGCGCTAGGCCTGTACTCGACGAATGGGTACGCGTAGGCGTAGTGCACATTGATGAGAATGATTGCGTCCGCCTGAACATTGAAGCTTTTGTGCCTAGCGAAGACTTTGAAAGCAAGCTCTTCTTCTTTCAGCAAAATATTCACGATCACATTGCGGCAACCACGCATAACCTAACGAATATCACACCACCAATGCTCGAGCGCTGCGTTTATTACGATGGCCTAACGATGGAGGCAATTCATGAACTAAAAGCAATGGGCGAGGCGCAAGGCATGATCGCTTTGAAAGCCGTTAATGCCCGGGCAATTGAGTTGCAAGCAGCATCACTCGCCTCCACCGATGCCAATCAACGCTTTACTTTTGCGCTGTATTTCTACCACGCCAAAGAAAAACAGGCACCAAGGTAATATAAAAAATTATATACGTTATGAAAATCGCCGCTAATAAAAATTATTCAAAAAAAATACGCACATTGAGTCAATTCTTATGGATGCCATGCACTTCAGCGGCTACTCAACAGGATTAATATGAAAATATTTTTACGTAATTGCCTTGTGACAATAATGACGAGCTTATCGCTCTCAGCGATAGCTAATCCTTGTGATGATGGCGGTGGTATAGGTGGTACTGGTATTGCGTTAAGCAGAGGCATTGGCGGCACAGGTATTACACCCGAGTCTGGTGGCATAGGCGGCACAGGTATTTCACATGCAGGAAAAGGCATAGGTGGTACAGGTATTCAGGCACAAAGTGGTATTGGTGGGTCTGGAATGCAAGCAGAAAGTGGTCTTGGTGGCACAGGCGTTGTGGGTGTAATTACAGGCTTTGCCAGCATCTGCGTCAATGGCCTTGAAGTACATTTTTATAACGATACGCCTGTGGAGTTAGACGGCAAAAAAATAAGCAGCCAAGATTTAGTGATAGGTCATGTTGTGGCTGTTCGAGCTTATGGTAACGGACAATCTTTAGTGGCCCATAGCATTCATGCATACCATCAAATTAGCGGACCGATTACAGCACTTAACGTACCGAAAGGCAAATTAAAGGTAATGGGACAATCTGTCTCAATCAACGCGGCGCAATTAAAAGGCATGCAAGTTGGTCAGTGGGTAGATGTCAGCGGATTACGCAAAGCTGATGGTAGCGTAATTGCGAGCCGAATCGACCAAACCAAAGGACAAAAAATTGCGCAAACCGTTGGTAACTTAACGCGCCAGGGCAATATGCTTTATCTGGCTGGCACGAGGATTGAAGGACTACCAAAAACCACTGGCAATACGAATGAAGATACTCGCCTGACGGGCATTTGGAATGGACACTCACTTAACGTTAAGGATGTAACAAGAGGTCCAGTCAGTGATTTACTACAAAAAGTAGAGGTATTTCATTTACAAGGCATTGCTGCAACTAATGTATTAAACGGCCATTTGAAGCTCTCCGGCCAACAAATTGGCATGACATTGCAAACACAAGTCACAGGCAAAAATGCAGGCAATAGTTTGGTCGGTAAAACTGTAATTGTGCATGGTCGGATGAATGATGGTAGACCTAACGCACAATCCATTGAATTACAGCCCATTGAAGCTGAACATAATCATTCGAATGATGCAAACTCAGCACCAGAGAATGCCAACCTTTCTGGTGAGCCTGCTGAGAATACATACACACCAGGAAATAGTGACCATGAGTCTTCAGGCTCTATAGCCATAGATGAACCCATTGATAAACATAGCGAAACTAAAACCTCTGAAAAAATAAAGGAGTTACATAAGTTTTCCAAGGTAGATAAAGCAGATAAAGCAGATAAAGCAGATAAGGTAGATAAGGTAGATAAGGTAGATAAGGTAGATAAGGTAGATAAGGTAGATAAGGTAGATA
>CAINWC010000002.1 GCA_903854305.1 uncultured Pseudomonadota bacterium
GCTGAGTAGAATGCTCAATAGCAGAGATGTCATCCATGCCTTCCAGTTCATTTACCCACGCAAATGCCGTAAAGGAGTCTTGCGCCTGTAAATTTCTAAATATTTTTTGAAGGAAACTCATTTTTTTGCATTATTTTAGATTAGGTAAAGTTTTGTAAAGCGATTTGCATATGGTTACCTACAGCAATTAATGTGCCATCTTTTTGTGGTCTTCGGTGAATCTTAGCATTTTAAGGGGTGATGTTTGATTTACTTTGATATTGTAAATAAGTCGAATAGTTTTTTTTAGTTGGCTATTTCACTATGTTTTTAATCTCTGATCACGTAATTAACTTCATGATTTTTTTGTTAATTATTTAACTTGGCATATTTTCTCTATCAATCAGAACAAAAGCACGATTACTTTTTAGAGCGAATTAGATGCGCATGGTAAAATAGAGTCATTATTATTTATGTTAAACATTGTTAAATTATGAATGTCCGTACCCGTTTTGCCCCAAGCCCCACTGGTTTTTTACACATCGGTGGTGCCCGCACAGCTTTATTTTCATGGGCTTTTGCTAAAAAGCATGGCGGTGATTTTATCCTTCGTATTGAAGATACTGATGTTGCGCGTAGCACCCCAGAGGCTGTGCAAGCCATATTAGACGGCATGCAATGGTTAGGGCTTGATTACGATGAAGGCCCTTTTTACCAAATGCAAAGAATGGATCGCTACAAACAAGTGATTCAAACCATGTTGGAAGCGGGTAGTGCCTATTATTGTTATAGCAGTAAAGAAGAGCTTGATGTCTTGCGTGAGCAGCAAATGGCGAATAAGCAAAAGCCCCGCTATGATGGTAAATGGCGCCCAGAGGCGGGTAAAGTGCTTCCAGCGCTTCCGCAAGATGTTACCCCAACTATACGCTTCAAAAATCCGCAGGATGGTGTGGTGGCATGGGATGACTTAGTTAAGGGCCGTATTGAAATCGCTAATGCTGAGCTGGATGATTTAATCATAGCGCGTGCTGACGGTACACCTACCTACAACTTTTGTGTGGTGGTTGATGATAGTGATATGGGCATTACCCAAGTGATTCGCGGCGACGATCATGTTAATAATACGCCGCGCCAAATTAATATGTTATTGGCTTTATCGACAATAGATTCAGCGATAAAAGTGCCGCAATATGCGCATTTATCGATGATTTTGGGTAGTGACGGTCAAAAATTATCTAAGCGGCATGGCGCTGTGAGCGTGATGCAATATGATGAGGATGGCTATTTGCCGGAAGCCGTGTTGAACTATTTGGCTCGATTGGGCTGGAGTCATGGCGATGAAGAGGTCTTTAGTAAACAGCAATTTGCCGAATGGTTTGACTTAGACCATATTACGCCTTCAGCCGCACAATTTAATACCGAAAAGCTTAATTGGCTGAATGCCCATTACATTAAACAGGCTGACAATGAATATCTTGTCTCTGATATTACAAAGCGTCTGAAAAAATTAAATATTACGGTTAATGAGCAGCCGAATCTATCTGCGGTCATTGATCTGTACAAGGAGCGCGTTAATACGCTCAATGAGCTTGCAAGTAATATTGCTTACTTCTATCAAAATCCGGTGATGGATCAAGCGGCAGCAGAAAAACATCTAACTGCAGATATTAAGCCGGTGATCGCGACTTTAGTTGAGTTGCTAAAGGCGATTGATTGGCAAGCGGAGCAAATACATCAGGTGATTAATGCGGTGGTAACCCAGTATCAGTTAAAATTTCCTAAAGTGGCGATGCCGCTACGGGTCATGTTAACTGGCATTGCGCAATCGCCTAGTATTGATCAAGTGATGGCTTTGTTGGGTAAAGATGAGGTGCTAGCCAGAATTGATTCGGCGATGAAATAGCGGTGTTTTGCAGCTTCTTAATTATTTAGAATATTGAAATGATTATTTGAAATATTAAAGTGCTTTGCTATTGAAATGTTTAAGTTAGACCTCATTTTTATCTTAAGTAAGATGCTGTGTTAAAAATTATGTTTAAAAAGTGCGCAGTTAATAGAATTTGATTTGATACAGAAGCGTCAAATAAATGAACAAAATGTACGATGATTAGTCACATAAACGGTAACATTGGTAATACTGCTAGTGTTATGCATTATTTATATAACTCCAAACAATAGGAGACATCATGAATCAAAAAGGGCAAATGTTACAAGACCCGTTTCTTAACGCTTTACGTAAAGAGCATGTCGCTGTATCTATCTATCTCGTTAATGGCATTAAATTGCAAGGTCAAGTTGATTCTTTCGATCAATACGTGATTTTGCTTAAAAATACTGTGACTCAAATGGTCTACAAACATGCTATATCTACCATTGTGCCAGCACGTATGGTCACAATTCCATCGGCCGAAGATGATGCATAAGTACCGAACAAATCCGTTGGTTAAATAACCGTTGAAAGATTTGTTTGAACGACCAAGTGGTGGTGAAGCCGCCATATTGGTGAGTGTTGATTTCGGTGATACTGATTACGAAGAAAGTCTACACGAGCTTCGCCAATTAAGTATCAGCGCTGGTTTACACATTCGCGGCACGATAGAAGGTAAGCGTGCCACACCAGATGCAAAGTTATTTATTGGTAGCGGTAAGGCCGATGAGCTGATGCAAATGATGCAAGCCAGTGAAGCTGATATTGCCATATTTAACCATGACCTTTCCCCATCGCAGCAACGTAATCTTGAGCGGCTTTTACAGGCGCGCGTGGTCGATAGAACTGGTTTGATACTCGATATTTTCAGCCAGCGTGCACAGAGTCATGAAGGTAAACTGCAAGTTGAGTTGGCACAGATGGAGCATTTGTCTACGCGCTTAGTGCGTGGTTGGACTCACTTGGAGCGTCAAAAAGGCGGTATTGGCGTACGTGGTGGCCCAGGTGAAACCCAGCTAGAGCTTGATCGACGAATGTTGCGTGATCGTGTCAAACAATTAGGCGAAAAACTGCTTAAGCTCAAAGCGCAGCGTGGTATGCAGCGCAGAGCACGTAAACGCTCTAACGTCATGACCGTGTCCTTAGTCGGTTACACTAATGCCGGTAAATCTACGGTATTTAATCGCCTTACCAAAGCAGATATTTACGTGGCGGATCAATTGTTTGCTACTTTAGATACC
>CAINWC010000003.1 GCA_903854305.1 uncultured Pseudomonadota bacterium
GCTAGCATTGTTGTGGGGCGTGCTGGTAAATAGGTAGTAGAAACGAATTGATTGGAACACTCAAATGGGGATTAGCTTATATTAAGCCGAAATCTAGCTTAATGATAAAAACGCTAATCTCCGCTTCAATGCTAGCCATAGTGCTACTTACACTGCACCTAACGCCAAAACCCGCCCTAGCCACGCAAATTCCCCACTCCACCGCCATTTATGCGGCTGACAGCACATTATTACGCTTAACCCTTGCTGAAGATGGCCAATACCAATTATGGGTGCCGCTGACTGACATCACCCCTAATGCCGTCGAAGCCGCAAAACTTTATGAAGACCGCTATTTCGACTGGCATTTTGGCGTAAATCCTATCGCACTGCTACGCGGCATGCTACGTACTTATTCAGGCAGCTCGCGCCAAGGTGCTTCGACAATCCCCATGCAGCTAGCACGTGGTTTGTATGGCATAGATTCACGCAGCATTTCAGGTAAAGTGAAACAAATATTGGCCGCCATTTGGTTAGAGTGTCGTTATTCTAAGCATGAAATTTTAGAAGCCTATTTGAATATCGCGCCCTATGGTGGCAACATAAAAGGCATCGCCACTGCCAGTTTATTTTATTTCAATAAGCCAGCCAGCCGCTTAAATCTACCTGAAGCAATGACGCTAGCCGTCATTCCACAAAACCCAAATAAGCGCTTAAGTATCACTAACAAAAATGCCATGCTCAATGAGGCGCGCACTCGTCTATGGAAAGTCTGGTTAAAAAGCCATCCGCAGGATGTGCAATATAGCGCAGATATGGCGTTGCCGGCCAAGTCATTAAAAACCACAAAAAAACTAAGCAGCTTAAATCTACCATTTTTAGCGCCACACTTTACTGATGCCTTATTGGCAGAAAATCATCACCCATCTTCCATAAACTCTGGCTTAAATCTCCACGCACAAGCAACCTTAGAACGCATGATTACGCGCTATATCGCCAACAATAAAAATCTAGGGATCAACAACGTCAGCGCCATGTTGTATGACGCAAAAACCATGCAGGTCAAAGCATTGGTTGGTTCAGCAGATTATTTTAATACTGAGATCAATGGTCAGGTGAATGGAACGGCAGCCAAACGGTCACCTGGTTCCACCTTAAAGCCTTTTATTTACGGCTTAGCCATGGATCAAAGCCTCATTCATCCAGCCAGCATCTTAAAGGATGCTCCCACCAGCTTTGGTCCCTACAGCCCAGAGAACTTTGATGGCCGATTTATCGGGCCGATTACTGCGGCAGATGCGCTTATTCGCTCACGTAACGTACCAGCAGTGGGCTTAGCTTCAAAGCTCAACCAACCAAGTTTGTATGATTTTTTGAAAAATGCAGGCGTGAGCAATTTAAAAAGTGAATCGCACTATGGTCTGGCATTGGCGTTGGGTGGCGGTGAACTCTCGATGGAAGAGTTAGTCAGCTTGTACGCCATGTTAGCGAATCATGGGCGCTTCAAACCATTTAGCTTAACAAAAAACAGCAACCCTACTTTCCCCTTACTCAGTGAAGAATCGGCGTATATCACACTAGATATGCTGCGACAAAACCCACGTCCAGAGTCAGGCGAACCAGATAAATATAAAACAGCTTGGAAAACAGGTACATCCTGGGGGTTTCATGATGCTTGGACGATAGGCGTAAGCGGCAATAACGTACTAGCCGTTTGGGTGGGTAATTTTGATGGCAAGCCTAATCCTGCTTTTATTGGCATTAAAACAGCAGCGCCTTTATTTTTCCAGATTTTAGATAGCCTGCGCCATCAACACTTGTTGAGCCAACAATCCGAACTAGAAGCCATGCCACCTCGCACCTTAACCAAAGTGAAAGTCTGCAGCGCC
>CAINWC010000004.1 GCA_903854305.1 uncultured Pseudomonadota bacterium
GTGTTAAATACCACTTCACCAACGGTCTGACTTGAAGTGGCGTGACCAGAAGCTCCAATGGATGTACCACGAAACACAGTTCCATCTGCAAGTACGAGTATGGCGGGCAGGTTTTGTGACACGGTAACTCCTTGTTTTACAGCGTTAATTAATTTTTTGCTCTTAGGCCATTCATGAACGGATGGCAGATACGCAAAACGGGATGAGTTTTTATACTCTTCCCGTTTCAGAATTAACGAATTATAGCGAAATTAAAGCGAGTAATCAATATCAAGTTACACTTGCATCATCTGCTTATCATGCATTTTTGCTAATAAAAGTTGAGCTGCGATCGACCCAATCAAGGCGGTAAACATATCCCATTGCGTATCCCAAACATCGCCTTGAGTCCCTAAAAAAGCGTCTGCAGCTCCACCTTCATACACGGCTGTCCACCACTCTATAAACTCATAGATTGCACTAATGCTTAAACAAATAGCGCAAGTAATAAAAAATAGCCAACGACCTTGTACTAATGGTGACTTTCTAAGCAAAACTTCACGTGCAATAATTGCTGGAACAAAGCCTTGTGCAAAATGCCCGACTCTATCGTAATAGTTACGCGATAAATCGAATGTGTCACGCAACCAATTAAATAGTGGCACCTCGGCATAAGTATAATGCCCGCCAATCAATAGTATAATCGCATGCAAAAGCATCAGCACGTAAGCCAGCAGTGTGAATTCGTAATGCTTGTGTGTGAAAAACAAGATGGGTAATGCCATGAGTATGGGCGCAATCTCTAGCCACCATGTAAAACGCTGCAAAGGCGCGATGGCTGACCATATAAACGAAAGGCCAAGTAGCGTGAGCAGCAATATAAAAAAGCGGCTTTTAGCTTGCATTCTTAAACCACTCCAAAAGTTAGCGCTGAATATTAACGCAAGTTTAATACATCTTGCATATCGAACAAACCAGTGCTTTTACCACTCAAAAACTTAGCTGCCCGTAATGCGCCCAAAGCAAACGTGGCGCGACTACTGGCTTTATGCGTTAGCTCTACACGTTCGCCTATACCTGCGAATAAAACAGTATGATCACCCACCACATCGCCACCACGCACAGTAGCAAAACCAATAGTGCTTGGGTCACGTTCACCCGTCACGCCTTCGCGGCCATAGATAGCACACTCTTCCAAGTTACGACCCAGCGCGCTTGCTGCCGCTTCACCTAAACGTAATGCTGTGCCAGAAGGTGCATCTACTTTGTGACGATGATGCGCTTCGATAATCTCGATGTCATAACCTTCATTAAGCACTTTGGCGGCAGATTGAACCAGATTAATCAGCAAAGTCACGCCTACACTCATGTTGGGCGCGAAAACAATCGCGATGTTTTTGGAGGCGGCTTCAATCGCAAGCTTTTGTTCAGAAGAAAAACCAGTCGTGCCAATAATCATTTTTACCTGATGCTTTTGGCAAGCGTCTAGATACAACATGCTGGCTTCAGGACGTGTGAAATCCACTAACACATCTGCATTTTTTAAGGCATCATCAATGTTATCAGTCATGCTTACACCAGAGACTTGACCAAGCTGCTCGCCTGCATCCCGACCTAATTGCGGGCTACCAACTCTATCTAATGCGCCATGCAACACTAAATCATTATCTGCAAATACACACTCTAACAACACGTGACCCATGCGACCTGAACAGCCTGCGATTACCACTTTTAACGGATTTGCCATTACTTTAAGACCTATATTCAATATTTACTTGCTTTACTTAATTAAGTAAACAACTTTAAAAACCAATTTTTTCCAACATTTTATCAAAAAAACTTGGCGCGCTATCTGCTGGTAAATCTTTGGGCTTAGGCGCTGTTTTATTGCCTGCACGCGGCATTGCCACTGGCGGTGCTACAGGCGCCAACCCCTCAGACGCAAGCATTAATGTTCGGTCAAACTTCATTCCAGATGAGGAGTCGTAAGGCGGTGGCGTTAATGGTAGTGAGTCTGCTTTGGCTTCTGCAACTTCAGGAGTTTGAATTTCAGGTGCTCGCACTACAGCTGCTTCAACAGCGGTGGCGTTAACTTCAGGAGCCGCAGCCACAGGCGCTGTAGCCGTTTCGTCTAAAGCTGCGGGCGCATTTACTAATGGAGCGACTTCAATTGGCACCACCAACATAGATTGTTGCTCAACTGGCACCACCCTTTCCTTTTCTGCAGCTAAATTTTCCTTAGCGATGCTAACGGCTTTTTTTTTATCTTCATCAGCCTCTAACTTCGCTTTTGCATCTGCAGCATCTTTAGCGAGTTGAGCTTCGTCTTTTTCCCAGAATTTAAGCTTACTGATTAAGCTTTTTTCTTCTGGTTTTGCACCTGCGTTAATCACTCGTGTTCCGATATTCTCATCAGCAGAAGATTTATCACCGCCAGAAGGAATCACATCACCACGTACTGTTTTTAACAAATCGTTTTCAAAATCTAAAATCACGCGGCGTTGCTCCGTGATTTTGCCGCTTTCGCGCATTTGATAGACATAATCCCAGCGATTACCGTGAAAACTATCTTGAATAAGCGGTGTGCCCATAATAAAACGTACTTGCGATTTAGTCATACCAGGAAGCAATTGCAATAACATTTTAGAAGTGACCACATTACCTTGTTGCACATCAAGCTTATAAGGCTTAACCGTAGGCAAAGCAGTACCGCAAGACGCGCATAAAACAGCTAATAAAAGAAGGAAATAACGCATATTATGACTTTAATTTGAATTAGCGTTAATATAACACGTACACCGCCAACCAAAAACACTGTCATTGTTTATTGTGGCAAACAACTATATTAAGAGCAAACCATGATGCACGATCAAAAAGACTTAAAAAATGCAGGCCTTAAAGCCACACTGCCTAGATTGAAAGTATTAAGCTTGTTTGAAAACAGCAAAGAACGCCATTTATCAGCCGAAGACATTTATAAAGTCATGCTGAATTCAGGTGAAGACGTAGGCTTAGCCACGGTTTACCGTGTACTCACACAGTTCGAGCAAGCCGGCTTGCTGATACGACATCATTTTGAAAGTGGCAAAGCGGTATTTGAGCTTGATAGCGGCGGCCATCACGACCATATCGTCTGCGTAAAATGCGGCCGCGTTGAAGAATTTTACGATGCTGAAATTGAAAAAAGACAAGAAAAAGCTGCAGAATCATTGGGCTTTAAAATGCAAGACCATTCATTAACGATTTATGGCGTGTGCAAAGACCAGCCTTGCAATAAAGGCTAAGAAATAAAGCGTAAGTCATGAATCTTTAACCCCTTTCAAAAGGTTGAAGCGCTAAGCCTTAACTAACATCTCTTTCGCATGTTGCCGCGTGGTTTCTGTAATCTCAATACCACCCAACATGCGGGCGATTTCTTCTACACGCTCGGCTTGATTTAACACGGCGATGGTGCTGAGCGTTTGCTCGTTGACCAAGGATTTACTGACACGTAAATGATGTACGCCCAACGCGGCTACTTGTGGCAAGTGCGTGATGACTAACACTTGGCGCTGACCGGCTTTACCCACAGTGGATGATTCACCTAATTGCTTTAATAACTGCCCGACTACCTCAGCCACGCCACCGCCGATACCTACATCTACCTCATCGAATATCATGGTGGGAATACTTTCTTTTTGCGCGGTGACGACTCGTATGGCTAAACTGATCCGTGACAACTCACCGCCGGACGCGGCTTTGGCGAGCGGTCTTGCGGCTACGCCTGCATGGCCTGCCACTAAAAACTCAACTTGCTCTAGGCCGTTTGCATTAGGTGCTGACTTATCTTTTTCTGGCTGAGTCAGCGCAACTTCAAACTTACCGCCGCTTAATGATAAACGCTGCATTTCTGCACTGATTTGCGTGCTTAACTTAGCGGCAGCCTGTTGGCGGCCTTCACTTAATTTTGTGGCTAATTCTATGTATGCCGACAAGGCTTGCGCTTCTTGCTTGGCCAGTTCGCCATCGTTAGCAAATAAGACTAACTCAGCCATGCGCGCTTGAGATTTAGTGAATAGTTCGCCCAGCTCTTCTGGCTGAACGCGATATTTACGTGAAGTATTATGTATATTTTGAATTCTGGTATCCAGCTCTGCAAGCCGCGCTGGGTCTAGGTCTGCTCGCTGCAGATAGCGATTTAAAAATCGATCGGTTTCTTCCAGCTGAATCATGGCGGAATCTAGTGTTTCAACCGCCTCGGCGATAGAGGCGTCATATTCGCGCAAGTGTTGTAACTTGTGTTGCACTTGCGAAAGCAAGCGTATGGCTGACAATTCACCTTCGCTCAGTAATTCTCTACATTCCTCGCCGCCCGTAATTAAGCCAGCACCGTTTGATAAACGTAAATGCTCTTGCTGCAACTCATCCCACTCACTAGCCGTGATAGAAAGCTGTGCTAACTCGCGTGTTTTGTCACGTAAATCAGCAAGTTCATCAGCATATTGGCTGGCATTTTTTTCAGCCTCTACACGTTGCTGATTAAGTTTATGCCAAGTTTTGAAGTGCGCCGACACTTGCGATGCCAACGTAGAGAGTTCGCCAAAATTATCTAATACCATGCGCTGAGTGGCTGGTTTTAATAGCGAGTGATGCGCATTCTGGCTGTAAATATCCACCAATAATTCGCCTAATTCTTTTAGTTGCGAAACAGTAACGATTGCACCATTAATATAAGCACGTGAGCGACCATCGGCAAACATCACGCGACGTAACACCAACTCTTGCCCATCGCTTTCCAACTCGGCATCTACTAGCCATTCAACGGCTTGCTGGTTATCGGCGATGCTGAAAATAGCGCTAATTTCAGCTTTATCGCAACCTGCACGCGTGACACCACCTTCACCGCGTGCGCCCAATGCTAGCGATAGCGCATCAATCAAAATAGATTTACCCGCACCAGTTTCACCCGTTAACACGGTGAAGCCAGAGTCAAACTCTAAATCGAGCTGATTGACGATAACAAAATCGCGAATGGAGAGGCTGTGTAACATAGGTTTTAACTAAACTTAAAATTTAACATCATAAAATTCAATGTGATAGCCAACATTAACCCCAATTAAGTTTGTTACGTAACATATCAAAATAACAATAATCACTAGGATGCAGCAATGAAATAGTTTTTGCAGCACGTTTTACCAAAATGGTATCGCCTACTTCTAAAGTGACTTGAAATTGGCCATCAAAACTGATTTGTGCTTCATCAAACTGCACTAGATTCACCTCGATTTTACTGGCGCTATTCACGGCAATCGGTCGGTTGCTTAAAGTGTGCGGGCAAATCGGCACGAGTGTAATCGCCTCTAAATTAGGGTGTAATATTGGCCCGCCGGCAGAAAGTGCATACGCTGTAGTGCCCGTTGGGGTGCTTAAGATAAGCCCGTCACTGCGTTGTTTATGTACGAACATTGAATCAATCGTCACTTCTAATTCGATTAAACGCAGGCCGCTTTTAATCACCACATCATTCAGTGCGTAATTAGAATGGTGTACTTTGCCTTGCCTGATGACATCGGTTGCCAGCAACATACGTGGTTCTTTTATAAACTCACCCGCGAGAATTCGATCAACACCAACCAACATATCTTCAGCACGTAAATCTGTTAAAAAACCAAAACGCCCCCGATTAATACCAACCAGCGGCACATCTGCATCTATCAAGCTGCGCGCAACGCTTAACATCGTACCGTCTCCGCCCATCACAATGGCCAAGTCAGCCGTATTGCCAATCTCAGCAAGTGAAACTATTTTAAATTCAGTGAGTTGCGCATGCGTTGCGGTTTGTTCTTCGATACATACTTCTATATTTTTTGATTGCAGATGCTGCGCCAAAACCACTAAGTCTGCTCGCATATGCTGCAACGCAACAGGGTTCATATACTTGCCAATAATGGCGATAGATTTGAAGGATTTTTGCATGTCGAAATTAAATCACAGTTGTGGATTGATACAAAGAAAAACAGCATCGTAAAAACAGTAAAACACAAAATAACTAAATTTATGCCATTTAGCGACTAAACTTACCAAGCTTTGGACGATTTGAGGCAAAATACTTACCTTATTAATTTACTTTTTAATGATACAAGTTGGATTGATTCATCAGTGGATAAGCGCGCGCAAATATTACTCAAAACTTTAGTTGAACATTACATTAGTGATGGCCAACCGATAGGCTCACGCACGCTGTTGCAGCATTCTGGTTTAGATGTGAGCGCTGCGACCATTCGCAATGTAATGAGCGATTTAGAACGTTTGGGCTTTATCGCTAGCCCTCATACTTCTGCAGGGCGAATTCCTACACAAAAGGGTTATCGTTTATTTGTTGATTCTTTATTAACGGTGCAACCGTTGAATACACAGGCGATTCAGCAATTAAAAAGTGGTTTATCTTCACCCAACCCCAGCGAGTTGATTGCTAGTGCGGCGGATATGCTTTCTCAGTTAACGCAATTTGCCGGCTTAGTGATGATTCCTAAACGCAAACGCCTTGCTTTTAAGCATTTAGAGTTCTTACCGCTATCTGATACAAGAGTGTTAGTGATTATCGTCACAAGCGATGGCAATGTGCAAAACCGTATCATCATGGCCGAAAAACCTTATTCGCCGAGCGAGCTTACTCAAGCCAGCAATTATTTTAATGCCAACTTCTCAGGTCAAACGTTTGAAGAAGTACAACAAAAATTGCATTTAGAACTCAAACAAATGCAAACCGACATGAACCGCCTAATGTCAGCGGCGCTAGAAGCCAGCAGTAAAGCGGTAGATAACGATAAAGACAGTGTTGTGATTGCTGGCGAGCGTAACTTGCTGCAAGTGGACGAACTATCGACCAACGTGACCAGCTTGCGTAAACTATTTGAGATTTTTGAGCGCCGTACTTCATTGATGCAATTGCTGGATAACAGCCAGCGCGCTGAAGGCATTCAGATATTCATTGGTGGCGAGAGTGGGTACTTACCATTAGACGAATGTAGCATGATTACAGCGCCTTATGAAGCTGACGGACAAGTGGTCGGTACGTTGGGCGTGATTGGCCCGACGAGGATGGCTTACGAGCGTGTGATTCCAATTGTCGACATCACCGCGAAACTTTTATCAAATGCGCTATCTAACCACTAGTGATTCAATTACCGACTGTGTAGCATAGCAAACCATTCAAACTCAGTAACTCAAACAAAAGAACGTATAAAAAACTATGGCTTACTTTAACCAAGAACCAGCATTTAAACATGGCGACAGCCTTAAAGTGGGTATTTTGCTCGCCAACTTAGGTACACCTGATGCCGCCACAGCACCTGCTTTACGTCGATACTTAGGGCAATTTCTGATGGATAGGCGTGTGGTAGAAATTCCTCGTGCAATTTGGTGGTTTATATTAAATGGCATTATTTTAGTGGTCCGCCCAAAAAAGTCTGCCGCTAAATATGCGCAAGTTTGGATGAATGAAGGCTCCCCTTTATTGGTACATGCGCAAAAACAAGCAACAATGTTGCGCGGCTATTTAAGTCAAAAAATTAACTCGCCCTTTGCGGTTGAATTAGGCATGAGCTATGGCAACCCGAGCATGCAGTCAGCCATAGATAAACTACGCGCGCAACATTGCGACCGTATTTTAGTATTCCCTTTATACCCACAATATGCCGCCAGCAGCACAGGAAGTGCGCTGGATGCGGTATGGCGCGTGTTACTTAAAACGCGCAATATGCCAGCCGTTCGCACTATTCGCCATTATCACGACCATCCTGCGTACATTGCCGCTTTGGCAGGCAGCGTACGCGAACATTGGCGACTTAACGGTGGCAAGCCCAATAAACTGGTGATGAGTTTTCATGGCCTCCCTAAATTTCACCTTCTCAAAGGCGATCCGTATCACTGCGAATGCCATAAAACAGCACGGCTTCTGGCCGAGGCTTTAGCATTAAGTAAAGATGAATACACCGTTGCATTTCAATCCAGATTCGGCAAGCAAGAGTGGCTTAAGCCTTATCTAGCAAGCACGTTGGCAGATTTAGGCAAAGCCAAAACCAAGCGCATCGATGTGATTTGCCCAGGTTTTAGTAGTGATTGCTTAGAAACTCTGGAAGAAATCGCCATGGAAGGCAAAGAAATATTCACCCATGCAGGTGGCGGCGAATATCATTACATTCCAGCACTCAACGAGAGCGAACCGTGGATACATACAATGACGACGATTGCGCTTGAAAACTTACAGGGCTGGGTAAGTGCGGATTGGAATACAGCACAGGCAAAAGAAGTAGCTGAAATGACTAAATTACGCGCGCAAGCTATGGGTGCTAACGATTAGGCGTTATACTTTTGTTTTAGGCTCAGCAAAATAATATTATGATTGTAATTACTGGCGGCGCTGGGATGATAGGCTCTATCATCGCTTGGCAGCTTAATCAGCAAGACCGAGATGACATGGTTATTGTTGATCGCATCACGCATGAAGATCAATGGCAAAACTTGGTTAAACGCCAATATGTGCAATATTTGGATAAAGACCAACTGCTACCTTGGCTAGAAGGCCGTACGGATATTGAGGCCATTATTCACATGGGCGCGATTAGCGCCACTACCGAGCGTGATTTCAATAAACTGGTTGAAGCTAATATACATTATTCGCAAAATCTATGGACTTGGTGCGCTAACAACAAAGCTGCATTTTTCTATGCCAGTTCTGCTGCTACTTATGGTGATGGCGAGCATGGCTACGATGACGCTTCAATCGAAAATCTACGTCCGCTGAATGGTTACGGCTACTCTAAGCACTTTTTTGACCAATGGGCTTTGCAGCAAGTAAGTAAAGGCTTACCTACGCCATCAGCATGGGCGGGGTTTAAATTCTTTAATGTCTATGGCCCAAATGAATACCACAAAGAACGCATGGCTAGCGTGGCATTTCACAGCTTTAACCAATTTAAAGAAACTGGTGCAGTCAAACTATTCAAAAGCCATAAAGAAGGTTATGACGATGGTATGCAACTGCGCGACTTTGTGTATGTGAAAGATGCCGCTGCGGTTGTTGTCCATTTTTTAACATCAGCTTTAGCAGGAAAAGCATGCGTCAACAGTATTTATAACGTAGGCACAGGCAAAGCGCGCGCCTTTAAAGATTTAGCCACTAGCGTGATGACTAGCATGGGCAAAACACCCAATATTAACTACATTGATATGCCAGTAGATTTGCAAGGAAGGTATCAATATTTTACCGAGGCAACCGCCACAAAACTGCGTGCTGCTGGCTATGACAAACCATTCCATAGCTTAGAAGTTGGCGTAAAAGATTACGTACAAAATTATCTGATGCATGATGATGCTTATTGCTAAAGTTGATTCTAACTTTGCAATCATCATTACTCCCTCCTTCGCTGGAACGAACAATATCAAAGAGAATTAAAAATGAGCCAAACCATTCAATCTCAAACTGAATTTCTTCAGCGCGAACTACAAGCGCATACGGCCATGTTTGCACAGTTGCAAAGCATATTGCCACAAGTCATTGCCGTAGCGAATGAATTACGCGCAACCATGAAACGTGGCGGTAAAATCTTAATTATGGGTAACGGCGGCAGCGCGGCTGATAGCCAGCACATTGCCGCAGAAATTGTCGGCCGCTATAAAAAAGAGCGTCGCGGCTTACCGGCAATCGCACTCACGACCGACACCTCCATCATTACCTCTATCGGTAATGATTATGGCTACGACTATATTTTTGCACGCCAAATTGAGGCGCTTTGCCGCCCAGAAGATACCGTAATCGGCATCACAACCTCAGGCAATAGCAAAAATGTAGTGAATGCCATCATTGAAGCCAATGCGATTGGCGCAACGACCATAGGCTTAACTGGCGGCACAGGCGGAAAATTACAGGACTTATGTAAATTCAATCTAGTGATGCCAAGTAGCGATACACCAAGGATTCAAGAGGCGCATATCTTTATTGGTCATAGTTTATGTGACATGTTGGAAGCTGATTAAGCGATGTTTAAAGTAGCAGATTTACTTAAGGTTATTCCAGCATGAATGCACATTTGATTGAAGCGGTACGTCACTTTAGCGATAGTAGAAAATTGGTATTAGTCATTGGCGACGTAATGCTAGACCGCTATTTAATGGGTAGCGTGAATCGCATTTCACCAGAAGCACCTGTGCCAGTCGTGCTACTTAAAAAATCTGAAGACCGTGCCGGAGGCGCAGCAAACGTAGCGGCTAATTTAAGCGGTTTAGGTTTGCATACGCAAATCATAGGCTGCATTGGTGACGACGCTACTGGTATAACGCTCAAACAAATCATTGCAAATTCTGGCGTTGATACTGAACTGGTGATGCGCTCTAAACAAAGGCCCACCATTTCTAAAACCAGAGTGATGAGCGGCAATCAACAGATCGTGCGTATTGATGATGAAAGCGCATCGGCATTCACTTTAAAAGAGAATGAGCAATTACTAAACCATGTAGAAAACGCTCTTAGCAACAAGCCTGCTATGGTGATTTTGTCTGATTATGCAAAAGGCTTATTAAGCGACGCCTCATGCCAAGCCATTATTCAGCAATGCAAGCAATTGGGTATTCCTGTCATCGCAGATCCTAAAGGCCGTGACTACAGTAAATATCAAGGCGCTAGCGCACTGACACCCAATAAAAAAGAAACTGCCGAAGCTTGCGGTGTGGACATGCATGAAACTGAGGCTTTATTACAAGCTGCAAAACAACTTAAAGAAAAGTTAGGTTTAGATTTTCTAGCGGTAACGCGCGGTGAAGAAGGCATTTCGTTTATTGACTCACAACATATCGAGCATATTCCTGCCACGGCAAAAAAAGTATTCGACGTTTCCGGCGCGGGTGACACGGTGATTGCGACCCTTGCCGCTGGCTTGGTGCATGGCTTAACCGCGCATGATGCGCTGCAACTGGCTAACATAGCTGCCGCTATCGTCGTGGGTAAAGTGGGTACGGTACCCGTTACACAAGCTGAGCTATTGAAAGCGTTAGTCAGTGAAGATGGTCAATCTCAAGCGGATAAAATTTGCGATAAAACCCAATTGGTCGCATTGGTGAAGCATTGGAAAGAAAACCACCAAAAAATAGTCTTCACCAATGGCTGCTTCGATTTACTGCACGCGGGCCATGTCACTTATTTGGAAGCCGCAAAAAAAACTGGCGACAAGCTCATTCTGGGTCTGAACACGGATCGATCTGTCAGTGCGCTAAAAGGCCCAACCAGACCCGTCATCCACGAACAAGATCGAGCTCGGGTTTTAGCCGCACTTGCCGCTGTAGATGCGGTGATTTTGTTTGATGAAGATACGCCATTACAGTTAATTGATGCAATTCGCCCTGACATCATCGTAAAAGGTGACGATTACACGGAAGATCAAGTGGTGGGTGGCACAGAGGTGAAGTCTTGGGGCGGGAGCGTTAAGTTAATTCCCTTAGTTCAAGGCCGCAGCACTAGCAATATCATCAAAAAACTGGGCACTTAACATGATGTCTGCGGCAACATCGACATCACCAAAAATATTGGTACTAGGCCCTGCTTGGGTGGGCGACATGGTGCTCGCGCAAAGCTTATTCAAAACACTGAAAGCGAATAATTCAAATTGCATCATTGATGTTGCTGCGCCGCCTTGGACATTACCCCTAATTGAGCGTATGCCTGAAGTGAATAAAGGCATCGCCTTGCCTTTTAAGCACGGGCAGTTTGCATTGTTTGAGCGTATTAAATTTGGTAAAAGTTTGCGTCAAGAGGGCTATACGCAAGCGATTATTCTGACCAACTCATTCAAATCGGCCATCTTGCCTTTTGCGGCCAACATTCCGCAACGGACCAGCTTTTTAGGCGAAATGCGCTACGGCTTAATTAATGATATTCGACCCCTGGATAAAGCAAAGTTGCCGCGCACGGTAGACCGGTTTGTGACTTTAGGCCTAAAAACGAATGCAACATTAGCTACCGAGTTACCAAACCCTGCACTAATCTCAAATAAAGAAAATGCCTTAGCAACTTTACAGAAACTAGGGGTTGCAAACCCAAAAAGTAACATTTTAGGGCTTTGCCCTGGCGCTGAATATGGCGAAGCAAAACGCTGGCCCGCTGAATATTACGCAGAAGTCGCCCGTGAAGCGCTAAATAAAGGCTGGCAGGTTTGGCTATTTGGCTCAGATAAAGATATTCCTGTCACAACAGCAATCAATCAACTAACACAGAACCAATGTTTAGATTTAGGCGGGAAAACCAACCTTAGCGAAGCCATTGATTTAATGTCGCTTTGCGATGCGGTAGTCAGTAATGACTCTGGTCTGATGCATGTTGCCGCTGCACTGGATAAAAAACTGGTGGCTATTTACGGTTCATCAAACCCGCACCATACGCCACCCATGAACAGCAAAGCGGTGGTTGAATATTTAGGGCTGGAATGCAGCCCATGTTTTAAAAGAATCTGCCCACTTAAACACTTGAACTGCTTAAAACTGATTCAACCTAGCAGCGTCATTGCTGACTTAAAATGATGAGTTATGCCAACAGATTGCTAATGCCACCTAGGACTTTAATCTGATTAGTGGCACAATATTCTCGCCAGTCAGCCACTTCTGTCCAATCACTTAGAAAAATAAAATCTAAGCCAGCGCGGGTAGCCGCTTCAAAATCATATTTGCTATCGCCTAAAAATAAAGCCGGAAACTGCAGATTGCCATTGGTTTTTTCACGAGCAAGTACCTCGTCCTTATTATCTGGACTGCCAAACAGGCCGCCATCAAACAAGTTGGCTAGATTGCGTTTAGCGAATAAGGTTCTAATCTCTTGCTGATCTCCACCTGAAAGTATTAACCATTTCGCACTGGGCGTTGTTTCGCGTAACACAACCAAACCATCGGCTATCTTGCACTCCATTAACCCCACTTCCAATTCACGACCAAACTCATCTAACAACGCTTGAATAGCCTCATTAGTGGCTGCTTGGTTTAGAATCTCGCGCAGATAATAATCAAACTTGTGATAACGTGAAATGCCACCCAGCCTCACGTGGTAATCAACCAATGCTTGCGCCTGCTCATCAGTTGCGCCTAGGTTTTTAGCGGTGCGAAAATAAGCTTCAGTTTTCACCACGTTAGAATCAAGCACTACGCCATCGCAATCGAACACAATGGATTTATATTGTTGTATTTCTTTGTTCAAAATTAATCCTAAACTTTAGCGCTAACCTAGAACCAAAGGTTTAATGAAAATTTAATAAAGGTTCAATCCAATAAAAAAGGGTTTTGACCTTAGAAAATCTAAGGTCAAAACCCTGATTATAACGACAAGCTTTAAAAATCAGCTAAATTAAGCCGCTTTAATAGCACTCGCTTCTTTAGCTAATTTAGTAATATGCGCCCAGTCGCCACGCGCCACAGCATCTGCCGGTGTCAGCCAAGTACCGCCACACACTACCACATTAGGTAAGGCCAAAAATTGTGGTGCAGAGTCAACAGTTACACCACCTGTAGGGCAGAATTTAACATCGCCGAATGGGCCAGAAAAACCTTTAAGCAAGTTAATGCCGCCTACGGCAACCGCTGGAAATAATTTCAAGAAATAATAATCGTCGGCATTGGCCATCATAATTTCAGAGCCGGTAGAAACACCTGGCAATAATGGCAAGCCGATTGAGCGTGCAAATTGACCTAATTCACTGGTATAACCAGGACTCACGGCAAATTGACAACCGGCGTCTTTAGAAGCTTGAGCATCTTTGTTGTTGCGCACGGTGCCTGAACCCATAATAGCCTCCGGCAACGCCTTGGCAATAGCTTCCATGCCGGCAAGTGCGCATGATGTGCGTAGCGTGATTTCTAACACTCTAATGCCGCCTTCAAGCAAGGCTGCTGCCATCGGCACGGCATCTTCTACGCGATTGATAACAATAACTGGAATAACTGGGCCGTAATTGGCTAAATCTAATGTGTTCATGCTGAGTTTATTACCTTAAAAATAATTAATTTATACAACTAAATATATATTGTGACAAAGCTTTGCTTTTAACTAAAGCCAAGTGATTGCGCCCTCTTCGGCGGAAAGTACATTGCGTCTCATACCACCAAACAACTCACGACCAATACCATGCGCATTATGATGACGCTTACTATCGGACAATTCTTCTACTTCACGCTCTGCCCAAGTATCTTCATCAACCAACACATTAAGCTGTCCAACAACCGCATTTAGTCGAATAATGTCACCATTACGAATCTTTGCAAGTGGTCCGCCGGCACTCGCCTCTGGACTTAAATGAATCGCGGCTGGAATCTTACCTGAAGCGCCACTCATGCGGCCATCAGTGACAATTGCTACCATAAAACCTTTATTTTGCAGCACAGCTAACGGCGGTGTAAGTTTGTGTAGTTCTGGCATACCGTTGGCTTTAGGGCCTTGGAATCGTACCACGGCGATGAAATCGCGCTCAAGTTCACCACGGTCAAATGCGGCTAACAACTCTTCTTGCGCATCAAAAATGATTGCAGGTGCTTCAATAATATGGCGATCTTCAGGCACTGCTGAAATTTTAATCACA
>CAINWC010000005.1 GCA_903854305.1 uncultured Pseudomonadota bacterium
GTAGCCAGTGAGAAATCTTCGGCCTGTAAGTTGTGCCACTTGTTCACGGACTAGCTTTTGTTCGTAGAAGCCGTCGCCTAGACGTTTGGTCATGGTGGCGGGGTCGTAACTCAGGGCATTAATCATGTAATCGCTACTGAGCCAAGTACGGTAGTTTGCAAAACGCGGATTGGTTTCTATGAGGTAGCCACGATTTGCATTGGGGTTGGTTTGGAATAAGCTGCTGTTAGGCAGAGTGCTGCTTGTCAGCGTGGCAACGGTGGTGCCGCTGGCAGCGCCTACACTGGTAGGCGAGGTATTGGCTAAATAAGTCGTTGGCGCAAGGCTGATGGCTTGAACGGTTGTGGCTGGATTGTAGCCTGCGGTACTGACTTCATAATGGTCTCGACCTTTCTCTCGCACCCGATAATAGTAAGAAGAAGTACCAGCATCAGTAATAGTATGCTCGCCTGCAACCTCTGTATTGGTAAGCGTACCAATGTTAGCCGTTAAAGCACTGCCGGCAATGATCTTACTTTTATCATTCAGTACGTTATTTGAAGTGACTTGCATGGCACCGCCAGCAACGATTTGGCTAGGATCGGAGTGTTGAACCTGCGTTTCGTTGATGGTACGCGTGTAGTCATAGCGAATAAACTGGTCACTGTCGTTACCATTGCTAATCGCGGTGATACAGAGGGCTTCGCAATCGTAGAATGTGACTTCACTTGGTAAATAGCGACTGGTAATATCAAACGGATGATGCACATCGCCTGGGGCTAGTTGATACTCTTGTACCGCAGTACTTGAGACTTGCACCACCTGCGTACTAAAGTGCTCATTAGTATTATTAATATTCGCCACATTCAGGCTGACATTACCTAAAGCTTCAATCGTTGCACTGCTATTGTTCAACGTGGCGGTTTGTGCTTGTCCTAATGCCACAGTCGCTTGATGGTTAGCATCCAAAACGCCTGCAATCGCGAGATCACCAGCACTGAATAGCATGGCATGCTCACGATTGGTAATGGTGCCACTGATACCTAAATCTAAACGAGTGCGTGCTGCGATGACTGCTGCGGTAGTAGTGGGAACGCCAGAATTCACAATCGTTTCAGTATCATTAAGCAGCGTATTTGCTTGTATAGCTAGACGGTCACCAAAGATGCTACCTGTGCCAATATTATTCAACGTATCCGTAGCAATGAAGGTATCACTACCATCAATCAAGCCACGGTTGGTCAGTGTGCCAGTGCTATTAATGTGGGTGTTCAGTCCAGAGATTTCGCTGCCAGCAGTGTTCTCTATATTGACGGCATTTAAGGTCAGCGTGTTGCCCGCTAAGAGGTTGGCTTGATTGCTAATATTACCTGTCGTGCTCAGGCTCAGGTTATTCGCGGCTTGCAGTTGTCCGTTGCTGGTATGGGTGTAATCACTATCCAGGTTAAGCGTAGCATCGCCGCCTGATAACAACTTGCCATCGCCAGTGAGACTGGTGGCGGTAATGTCTAGTAGCTGTCCTGCGCTGAGTGTGCCGCCAGTATTGATGATGTCTTGCGCGTTGATCTTGGTCTGCGTGGTGCTGGCAATGCTGGCTGTATGAGTCGCATTGGTATTGGTCAGGTTGCCATTCACATCAATATTGATCTCGCCAACACTGGCGCCTATACTCCCTGCATTACGTACACCAACACCGGCTTCAGTGCCGATGAGGTGGATTTTACCCGCATACATACCGCCCAAAGCAGCCACATCGATGGCAAAGTTCGGTGTTGGGTTGTCTGCTGTATTGGTTGGTGTAATCGGCGTTACGCTGCTGATGTAACTGTCGGTAGTGTTTTGTGCGCTATTGACGTTGACTTGATTTGTACCTGTAATGACATTGAGATTCTGCGCCCAAAGGCCCGTGTTGACATTCACCGCTCTGGCAATAATATCGGTGTAGTTGCTTTGACTGGTATCCAAACCTGCACCGAAGATATTCACAATGCCACCGGTGACGCGATAGCCGATTAAATCGCCACCATTCATCATAGGTACACCAGTAGTCAATGTAGCTCGATTGGCGTTGATAAAGCCGCAACCATTGCAACTAATGCCTGCGGGGTTAGCAATCACAACTTGTGCGCTACTGCCAGCCACTTCAACATAGCCATTCAATAAACTGGGGTTCTGTGAGTTGACTTCATTCAAAATGATGCGGGCAGTGCCTGCCGCCATGTAGGGATTGCCTTGCACAAAGCCGCCTAGTTGCGTTTGCACACTGTTGTGGCTGTTGTTAAGAATCACACCATTGGTATTGACATCAAATTGGCTATAGGTATTACGTGAAACGCCTGCTGCGCTTGGTGTTTGGATATTCACTAAGGGTACGCCATTGGCAGCATTCAGAATCACTGGTCGTTGATTAGCTGGTGCCGTGTGATCGGCAATAATATCGGCGTGCGCTGAATTGCTTAAAGCGGTGAAACTAACAAGACTCACTAATCCTAAACGACATAACACTGCAAAATGACTGGGCTTGAGCGTTAACTCAATACTCTTTTGACTAACAATAGACTGTGCAGATTGAGTAGTCGCTCGACTCGCTTGTGTTTCTTGCGTCGATTTACCTGAACTGGCAATATGCTCCGCCACGGCCATGAGTATGCCGCGGAGTTTGTTGAATATAAGGCGATAGTGTTGTTTGTTCATGTTGGAACCTACTTTATTTTTATGTTTTATCTAAGTCTAAATGTGCTTCTAGATTAATAATTACTAGCTAAAGTTGACTGGATTTTCTGCAAACCAAAACCTTGCAATTTCTGGCTTAACACCGATGCCATGAAAGGTTTTAACGCGTAAACCTTTATCGTTACCTCGGTGGTAAAGTGACCGCATGAAGAGGTTGGTAAATAAGTATTTTTGCAATAACTGGCACACCACTTTGGTATGCCCGAATGGTGCTACCCAATCCAACACCCACATACGGTCTCCACTATTCCAATCCTCTTGTGGCATCACATAAGATGGATTTTTAACGTATCGAGCTTCAGCCTCTGCATTCAGATTAGCCCACGATAGATAAAAGACTGGTTTGCCTTGCTCAGAAATTAATATGAATTGCTGATGTTTTATTGCGGGCAAGAGTAATGTGGATAGCATATGCAAAGGTACCTCTCGATGCTTCTGAGAATGCATCCAGAGCCAAACTGTTGAACCTAACACTTCAGCTTCCGTCCACGCTTCACTGGCTTGAGTAATACCTGAAGACAAAAGACTAGGCGCAATGACATCTAGAGAACCAAACTTCATCATCTGCTCCTCAAAATGACCAATTCAAATTAAATCCAGCCGTAGCTTCATGCGTCGCGAAACCTTGAGGCTTGCTGATAGGCTTGCCTATAAAGACGTCATAACTCAAACCACTTAACGCTTTTAAACCCGTCGCTTGCGCACTACCACGTAAACCGATGACGGTACCAGCCAAACGCTTGCCTACTAACAATTCGCTTGATTGCCCGCCAACCTCACCGTAATCCAAACCCCAATACAAGGCCTGACCACTACTGGCAATAGGTGCGACTAGTTCATTACGTATCAACCAGCCGTTGTCTGCAATCAAGGTTTGCTGACCATCAAAGCCACGTACGGTGAAGCGGTTACCGATGCTGAAGCGGTCTTGTGGCGTGAGTGGCGTATAGTTGGTTTGTCCACGCAGGTTGGCACTGTATTGCAGCGCTTGCTGACCCCATGGCATGTGCAATGCAAACGGTACGGTCAAGCTCAAGTCACCCAGTAACATTCGCATGCGCGAGGTGCCCTCACCAAAGCTTTGCTCAGGTGCGGTTAAACTATCTTCAGCGCCTGTGCCATGTCTAAAGCCAAGGTTGTAGTCTAAAACAGCATTACCTAGATACCAGCTTTGATTAAAACCTAACTCCCAGCCTGCGGTACGGCGACGTTGTACTTGCACTTCAGTATCATCAATAAAGTTGTTGGATTTACGTAAGAAGCCTTTTATCGAGACGTTAGTCTTATTGAGGCTATTGCGATAAACCAAGCGACTCAGTTTAATTTCTGCATTTTGTGATGCACCGCTAAACACATAGGGCTGTGATGCACCAGCGACCGTCTGGTGGAAATCATTACTAGAAGTGGTGGCACTAAATAACCAATAGTCCCAAGGTAAAGAGTAATGCGCTGTGTAGCCGTCATTACCGCGTTTACCTGAATCACCGCCACCTAAGTCATGGTTGTAGTTCACATAAAATAAGTCATTCAGCGTCAGTAAGTTGTCGCCTGATAAGGTCGTTCCTGCTTGATATTTACCGGTACTATTAGAGCCACTGTCATCAAGATTAAAGACACTCTAAATGGCACTGGGCGCTGTTGGTAGTGAATCATGACATCGCTTAAGCCTGGTTCTGATGCGGATTGCTTTAATGTTGGATCTACTGCGGCAGGCTCAATTTGGATGTCAGCTTCTGCGGTTGGGACACGCTTGAAGTTTTCTAAAGCCTGTTCAATGTTGCGTAGGTTAAGAATGTCACCTTTAGACATTGGCACGGCATTCCATGCATTGGCGCGTTTACTGGAGTCTGGGGTAAATCGAATCGCATTGACACGACCTGGCACAACGGTGAGTTGTAGCACGCCATTTTTTAAATCTTGTGGTGCGGCTAATACACGGGTGGTCACGTAACCTTTAGCGATGATGGCATTTTGTACGCGCGCCATGATGGCGTTGATGCCGATAGCGCCCAGACATCGACCTAGAATAAGCTTAGAGGGTGGCGACTTGGAGGAATGAAGTACTTCATTTAAAGCAAACTGAAATTGATTGGCGGCATCGCCAACTAATTCAATTTTAGTGATGGTAAAGCATGGCGTTTCGTTTTCTGGGATAACATCTGTCGTAACTGGTACAGTAGTTTTGAGTGACTCACCAGCACCACGAGCATCAGGTTTGATTTCTTGCTGTTGTCGTAATTGATTAAGACGTTCTTGACTACGAATCTGCTCTTGGGCTGTAGTGTCTATCTGATTGATGTCTGCGGCAGTACCAGCAAGTGAATAAGTCAGAAACCCCAATACTGCATATGATTGCAGCCAGTTTATTTGTTTAATCATTAGCGTTATTTTTAGTTATTTATGATGGTAATTTTTTTGAGCCTCCGAATAATACAACAGATTATTTGAATTCAAATATTTTGAAATTAAAATTGATTAAATTTTACAATTTCAGTGTGATATTGATGAAGTATTTAAACTTACAGTTGAATTGTTAATTCTTAAAGAATGAATTTTTATTAAAA
>CAINWC010000006.1 GCA_903854305.1 uncultured Pseudomonadota bacterium
AGACTGCTCCATCCCGCGTCCGATTCGACATATGTTGCGTCGAGAGGTGAGACTATAGCAAACCTTGAGATGTACTGCAAGGAGATTTATGCTTTTAGTTGTAAATTTAAAGCATAGTTAATATGAAAATTTAATTTTCAGCGCATCACACTTCGGACATAGGCAAGGTCATCTTCAGTATCCACGCCAGATGTAGGCATATTTTTACAAATGGTGACCGCAATTTTGTATCCTTGATATAACACTCGCAACTGCTCTAGACTCTCGAACTGCTCAATCGCAGATGGCTTGATGCTGGTATATTGCTTTAGGAAATTTGCACGGTAAGCATATATCCCAACATGCCGATATGCGGGGATATCTAGAGGTAACGCTAATCCCGTTGCAAATGCATCTCTTGGATATGGAATCGGTGCGCGGCTAAAGTAGAGCGCGTTTCCATTCACATCTAAAACTACTTTCACAACGTTGGGATTTAAAAAATCTGCTTTAGACTGAATGTTGTAACAAGCTGTTGCCATAACCGCTTCATGACTATTGGCAAGCTTGATTGCTACGTCAATTATTAGAGAAGGCTCAATCATCGGCTCATCACCCTGCACGTTCACAATAATCGCATCATCACGCCAACCTTGCGCTGAGACAACCTCTGCAATACGGTCCGTTCCACTCGTATGATCGGCTTTAGTCATAACGGCTTGAAAACCATATTTGGTTACCGCTTCAAAAATACGTACATCGTCCGTCGCAACAACCACTTGCTTTGCGCCGCTTTGCATTGCACGTTCCACCACCCATATCACCATAGGCTTACCAGCAATATCCAACAAAGGCTTACCTGGCAACCGAGTACTGGCATAACGCGCAGGGATTACCAGATAAAATTCTGGCAAGTCGAGCTTGGGATTAACCAACTTCTTCATCGTCCGCCAATTTACGCGCTTCATCTTCTAGCATGACAGGAATACCATCTTTAATAGGATAAGCCAACCTAGCTGATTTAGAGATCAGCTCATTCGTTGCTTTATTATAGGTAAGCGAACCTTTTGTTACAGGGCAAACCAAAATTTGCAAAAGTTTTGCATCCATTTTATGGCCTCAATTATTTACTTTAAATTTCTTTATGTTGCAACTTATTCAATACGATTTGAATTAAATCTTCATTGATCACAGCAACTACAGGTAACACCCAATAATTCGATTGCGCAAATGATCGACATTTTACCGCATCCTTTTCCGTCATCACAATAACCTCGGCGGTTACCTGCTCAAAATCTTGGGGCTGAAATGCATGATGGTCTGAAAATGCCCGACTTTGAAAGTTTAAGCCCAATCGTTGGAGTTGCTGAAAAAAACGTTCTGGATTACCAATGCCAGCAATAGCTAATACTTGTTGATTTGCAAAATACTGCGCATCAACTTTTAGATTATTGTCGATTAAGTTATAAAAAGACCCTGATGCTAACTGCATTTCAATGGGCACTATTCCGTCAACGTGCAATACCTTTATTGCAGAGGCGGCCTTACCGTTGCTTACCACCGCATCAACTTCACTTAACCTAGCGACTGATTCACGTAACGGTCCTGCAGGGAGTAGCGCACCATTACCAAAACCTTTTGCGCCGTCAAATACAATAATTTCAACATCACGATGCAATCGATAGTGCTGCAAACCATCATCACTAATGACGACATTACATTCAGGGTGCGCTTTTAGCAAAGCTTGTCCAGCGGCAACGCGATTTTGGCTCACATACACTGGACAGTGAGTGTGCTTTGCAAGCAATACCGGCTCATCACCCACATCTTGTGGATGACTATGGAAAAATACAGGTAGTACCCCTTTGGCATTACCACCATAACCGCGGCTGATGATGCCGGGTTTGTATCCGGCGACTTTAAGTTGTCCGGCCAGCCAGATCACTAAAGGCGTTTTACCTGTACCGCCTACATTGATATTACCAACTACGATGACAGGAACATTCAAGCGATAACTATTTAGCCAGCCATTCTTATAGAGTAATTTTCTTGTAAAAGTAACAAAACCAAAAATCCAAGCAAGTGGGATAAGTAAAATATGCCATAAAGTGAATGTAAGCCATTGCTTTTGAAACCAGTTAGCCATGTTTAGAGAAAGCAATCGCTAACTGAATTGCTTTTGATACAACTTAGCATAATGACCATTTTGTTTAATAAGCCCATCATGCGTGCCAGACTCAACAATCTTACCTTGCTCCATCACCATAATACGATCAGCATTTTCAATGGTACTTAGGCGATGTGCGATAACAATGCTGGTTCGATTTTGCATGAGTGTATCTAACGCGGCCTGTACGTGCTGCTCAGATTCAGTATCTAGCGCTGACGTGGCTTCATCTAATAGCAATATAGGTGCATTTTTCAAAATAGCTCTAGCAATGGCAATACGTTGACGTTGTCCGCCAGATAAGCGTACGCCTCTATCACCGATTTCATTTTGCAGGCCATTGGGTAATTGCTGAATAAATTCCCAAGCATGCGCAGCTTTTGCGGCATCAATCACTTCGGCTTCAGTTGCGCCACGCAGCACACCGTAAGCAATGTTGTTAAAGACCGTGTCGTTAAACAAAATCACATCTTGGCTGACCAATGAAAACTGCTCACGTAAATTGGTTAACGGCAATGCACGCATATCTACGCCGTCGATCAGCACTTGCCCTTGTTGTAGTTCGTAAAACCTTGGTAACAAATTCACTAAGGTGGTTTTTCCACCACCTGAGCGACCGACTAAAGCCAATTTTTCACCGGGCTGAATAGTAAAACTAACATCATTCAATGCGGGCCGCTTAGCGTTGTTATAGGTTAAACCTACGTGCCTGAACTCAATGCCACCTTGGCTACGCGGTAATATTTTATCACCTTCATCTAACTCTGGTTTGATATCAATCACGCCAAATACGCTTTGCGCGGCAGCAAGCGCTACCTGCATATCTTCATTCATTGAGGTTAAACTTTTTATGGGCGCGATTAACATTAGAAGCGCGCCAACAAATGCAGCAAACTCGCCCGCGCTAAACCGCCCTACCGCATAATACACAACCAAGCCTAATGAAACAGCCGCGATAAGCTCTACCACCATACTGTTTAAGCCTGACAATCGCGCTAAACGAATTTGCATACGGCGATTTTTAGCGGCTACATTAGAAAAACGCTCATTTTCATAGCCTTGTGCACCAAAAATTTTAACGATACGCTGGCCTGAAATGGTCTCTTCGGCCACTTTAGTCATCTCGCCAACAGAGTCTTGCGCTTCATGTGCGGCATTGTGTAATTGCGGCCGCATTTTTCTTAAATAAAATGACATGAGGGGTGCAACTAACACAAAAATCAGTGTCAGCCGCCAATCCAGATACAACATATAGCCCAATATGCCAAGCGCGGTTAAAGAATCACGCACCAGAGTAAGTGTAGATTTTGTTGCGGCATTCGCCATTTGCTCAACATCATAAGTGAGCTTTGAGACCACGATCCCTGCCGACTGTTCGTCAAAGTAGCTGATCGGCAAGCGCATGAGCTGATGAAAGGTGTCTACTCTCAAACTCTCGACCACGCGACGTGCCACCCAGCGCATTGAAAATCCGGAAATAAAACCTGCCAAAGCACGTATCGCCATTAAGCCGAATAACATAAAAGGCAGATAAGCGACTTTATCAGCGGACTGTTTAACGAAACCTTCGTCAGTGACTTGCTTGATAGTCGCTAAAAAAGCGGTATTGGTAGCGGACAGCACTACTAACGCAAAAATACCCCCTAAAAATACTGCTTTGTATTTCCACGCGTATCTAAATAATCGCATGTACATTATTTTTGAAGTAGTTGCATTGTTGGCACTGAATTTGTGCCTTGCT
>CAINWC010000007.1 GCA_903854305.1 uncultured Pseudomonadota bacterium
GCAATCACTGGGCTTAACAATCCCATCGCAGCCAGCGGAATGCCGACGATGTTATACACAAATGCCCAAAATAGGTTTTGCTTAATTTTTGCATAGGTACGTCTTGAAATATCAATCGCATCGGCGACCAACGCAGGGTCTCCACGCATGAGGGTAATACCGGCTGCTTGCATTGCAACATCAGTGCCGCTGGACATGGCAATGCCAACATCAGCAGCGGCCAGCGCTGGGGCATCGTTAATGCCATCGCCCACCATGCCAACCAAGCCTTCAGTGAGTTTTAACTGTGCCACGATATTGGCTTTATCTTCAGGCAATACTTGAGAAAATATTTTAGCGATGCCTAGCTTGCCTGCGACATTCAAGGTGCTACCTTGATTATCACCCGATATGAGTACAGTCAATATGCCTTGATCTTGCAAGCGTGCAATTGCGCTAGCCGCTGAGGGTTTTAATCTATCGCCGAATGCAAGCAGGCCCAGTAGAATCGCTTTCCCTGCATTTTCTGGAGCTTTACATAGCCAGGAAATACTAAGCCCCTCTGCCTCCAGCGTTGCCGAACGCACATTTAATGTTGATAGCTCAACGCCAAGCTCCCCCATTAAACGGGTATTGCCTAGGTATAGTTTCTGGCCGTCAATGGTACCAGTCACGCCCCTTCCTGACATGGCTTGCATCTCTAGGACAGGTTGCAACAACATTCCTTGAATCTGCGCAGCATTGACTACCGCCTTAGCAAGTGGATGCTCGCTACCAACCTGTAAGCTTGCGGCGAGCATAAGTACATTATCAGTGGCGCCTGATGCGGCTTCCAGCGCAACCAGTTCAGGGTGTCCTTCGGTCAGTGTGCCCGTTTTATCAAAGGCCACGGTTTTAATCGCGTGTGCCAATTCTAGTGACTCGGCATCTTTAATCAATATACCATGTTGCGCAGCGACGCCTGTACCAACCATGATGGCCGTTGGCGTTGCTAGGCCCAGTGCGCAAGGACAGGCAATGACCAGCACGGCTACTGCATTAAGAATAGCCACTTGCCAATCACCGCCAACAAGCCCCCAAGCCAGTAATGTGACGAAGGCAATCACAATCACTACTGGGACAAAAACTGCGCTTACTTTATCGACTAGTCGTTGAATAGGCGCTTTTTTTGCCTGCGCTGACTCAACCAAACGAACGATACGCGCCAGCACCGATTCAGCACCAATGGCGGTCGTGCTGATATGTAACAAACCTTCGCCATTGATTGCGCCTCCAGTAACCATATCTCCCTTTTCTTTAATGACAGGTAAACTTTCACCAGTGATGAGTGACTCATCAACTTGGCTCTCTCCTTGCTGTACACGCCCATCGACAGGAATACGCTCACCAGGACGTACGATGACAATGTCGCCAACCATGACCGCAGTAATTGCGACCTGCACTTCCATCCAATTGCGCAACACACTTGCTCGCTCTGGACGCAATGCGTTGAGAGCGCGGATAGCTTCTGTAGTTTGCCTTTTGGCACGACTTTCTAACCACTTTCCAAGCAAAATTAAAGTAATCACAATGGTAGAAGATTCAAAATATAAATGGTGCATACCTGAATGTTGCTGAGTGAACAAAAGATACACGCTCAAACCATACGCTGCCGAGGTGCCCAGCGCGACAAGCAGATCCATATTACCTACACCAGCGACAAGTGCGCTCCAGCCCGCCTTATAAAAACGCCAGCCCAACCAAAACTGTACAGGAGTCGCCAATAGCAATTGCAGCCAACCCGACAACTGACCTCTCCAGCCTAACCAATTTGCGATCATCGCTAATATTAAAGGCAACGATAATATTGCAGAAAGCGCCACAGGCCACCAAGCAAAAGTTCGGGGGCCATGTGATTTGGCAGGTAAATCGTCAGCAGACATAGTTTGTTTAACTTCTTCCGCCTGATAACCTGCAGCGACTACAGCACTCATTAACTTTGGTACTGTTATCAGATTGGAATCTCCCACCACTAGTGCGGTTTCTAGCGCAAGGTTAACTTCTGCGGACAATACTCCGGGCACTTTTACAAGCGCCTTCTCTACTCGATTAGAGCATGATGCGCATGACATACCTTTAATCGACAATGTCCATTCGCGGTTTGGTTGGTTCGTCAATTTGGGTATCCTTTAGTAAGTAGAATAAATAAATGTTTTTGCCAAAATTAGCACTATGCAACAGTATGGCATCCGTGTTTACTTGACGACTAAAAGCTTCATCAACAAAAAAGGTGGGCAATAACGCCCACCTTTAAAATCCGGTGGGGAAAAATCTTACCACCCTACTCGCTAACCCTTAATTATTTACGCAAACCTAACTATTTACGCAAACCAAGCTTTTCGCGCCAACCAGGGTAAAGCTTATCTGCGTCACCAGGGAAAGATTCAAATGCGCGGGCAAACTCTTTATGCTCCTTTGCATACTCAATCGGATCAGCACCAGTTTTCCAGCACTCATAAGATTGACGCAGAGACATTCCGCCAGCCGCAGGACTGTCTAGATGACCATACGCACCACCACCAGCCGTATTAATGACGTTACCGTGACCTAGATTTTCAAAGAAACCTGGTAAGCGCACTGCATTCATGCCGCCTGAAATAATTGGCGTAGTAGGCTTCATGCCATACCATTTTTGGAAATACACGGGTCCTTGACACTCATCGCGCTCAATCATGTAAGCCATGACCTTGTCAGCATTTTCACCTTCCATTTTCCCATAACCCATAGTGCCGACGTGGATGCCAGATGCCCCTTGCAAACGTGAAATTTTCGACAATACAAACGCGGTATAACCACGTTTAGCAGAAGGTGATGTGATCATGCCATGACCAGCACGGTGATAATGCAGATATTGGTTAGGATATTGGCGTCGCGCCGTGGTGATCATCCCTGGGCCACCGACAAAACCATCCACCAGGAAAGCCACTTTATCGGCATCCGGGCCGAACTGTTCGAGAATATAATCGGCACGAGCACACATTTCATAGTGATCGTCTGCGGTAATGTTCGCCGAGAAAATTTTAGCCTCGCCAGTTTCATCTTGAGCGCGCTTCATGGAATCGACCACTAACGGAATCACTTTTTTGATAGGACAGAAAACTTGGTTACCTTGAGGCTCATCATTCTTGATGAAGTCGCCACCCAGCCAGAATTGATAAGCGGCTTTAGCGAACGGTTCTGGTCGCAAACCTAATTTAGGTTTAATGATCGTACCCGCGATGTAGCCACCATCTTTGATTGGACGTCCAAGAATGCGCCACAAGTCACTAATATCTTTGGCTGGGCCATCAAATAGTTGAATGGCACGTTCTGGCATGTAGAAGTCGTGAATTTTGGCATGCTGGATGTCACCCATGCCCTGATTATTGCCAATGACCAACGTAAGAAAAGACACGATCATCATACGACCATCAGTGATATTACGATCGAATAGATCTAGTGGAAAAGCGATGCGCATATCCTCTGTAGCTTCATCAATGTAATACACTAGCGCATCCACACCTTTAGTGAAGTCATCTGTAGTACTCGTCTCCACATTAGTGCCTGTTGAGGACTCCGCGGCAAAATGTGCGGCGGCTTCAAGATACTCATGACCAGACTTCGGCTTCATTTTGTAGGCCACTAAAATGTGGTTACCACCTTTAATTAACTCTTCTTCCTTTAGACTAAGATCTGAATAACGCACTGACTGATCCATCATTTTTCTCCTCTTTAAAACGTCAAATTAAAAGTTATTTAGCCAAAATAGAGCGCTAGCTACACCTATTCTAAGGTCAAATGACCTATAGCAAATATTCATTATAATTAAACCAGCGACTACAATACAGGTTAATTATTTGAAAGAAATTGTTCATGCAAATATCTTTCAAATATCTTTATATTATTTTGAGCACATCTCACTGTTAGAATAGATTACAAAGCAATTAAACATCATCAATAAGGGGAATCACAATGTCAAAGAAGCATCCCGTTATCGTAGTGACAGGCTCATCAGGCGCAGGCACCACCACCGTGAAGCGCTCATTCGAGCATGTATTTCGCCGAGAAGGCATTAATGCTGCCGTGGTTGAAGGTGACAGCTTTCATTCTTTGAATCGTAGGGAGTTTAAAGCTGCCGTTAAAAAAGCTGAAGCGCAGGGAAATAATCACTTCAGTCACTTCGGGCCCGAAGCCAATCACTTTGATAAAATAGAAGAATTATTTGATACTTATGGTAGAACAGGTTCTGGTAAAAAACGCTATTACATACATAATGCCGCAGAGGCTGTAGAGCAAAATGCACGACTTGGCACCCATCTAAGTTCCGGTGAATTCACGCCATGGGAAGATCTGCCGCCTGAGAGCGATGTGCTGTTTTACGAAGGCCTGCACGGCATGGTTAAAACAGACAAAGTTGATCTTCCTCAGCATGTGGATTTGGGCATAGGCGTGGTACCAGTGATCAACTTGGAATGGATACAAAAAATTCATAGAGATAGCTCTGAGCGTGGCTACACCGCAGAAGAGACTGTAGAAACAATTTTAAGGCGTATGCCGTCATACATCAATTACATCGCGACACAATTCTCTAACACCCATATTAACTTTCAACGGGTGGCTATTGTTGATACGTCCAACCCGTTTGTCATGCGGGATATTCCTACCTTAGACGAAAGTTTTGTGGTGATTCGTTTCCGCGATCCCGGCATGGCAGATTTCCCATACCTATTATCCATGCTGAAAGATTCATTTATGTCGCGCCGCAATAATATCGTTGTGCCAGGTGGCAAGATGGGTCTAGCGATGGAAATCATCTTAGCACCGCTGATTCATGACTTGATGCATAATCGAAAACTCGAAACAAGCCATCACTTGGAATAGCCATTAAATAACCGTTTTACTTTAAAACGCAAAAAAGGAAACCAAGCAAAACATCTGGTTTCCTTTTTTTATTGAAAATAACGCGGCACAAACTGCTCACTTTTCACATTCTCGCTACAGCATGATATTCTGTCATCCTTTCCTTTTTACGCTTTAACCATAGATACCAAGATGAATACTACAGAAACGTTTATACCGAGCAAAGACGCCTCACTCGAATCATCCATCAGCACACTACAAGGCAAGCTAGAAGCGCTTGGCATTCATGTAGAAGAAAAATCATGGCTGAATGAAATTGAGGGAATCTGGTCGGTGCATGTCATTGATAAAGATTGCACACGCTTGTTTACCAATGGCAAAGGCGCTTCACAACTGGCAGCACGCGCGAGCGCGCTAGGCGAGTATTTTGAGCGTTTAAGCACCAATTATTTTTGGACGCATTTTTACTTGGGCGAGACCATCGCCAATCAGGATTTTGTGCATTACCCGAATGAGCAATGGTTCACCGTTAAGGGTGACAAGTGGCCTAAAGAACTACTTACCCCTGAACTGCAAAAATTCTACAACCCAGAAGGCGGCGCGCTTGCTAGCCAATTGATCGATTTAAACTCGGGTAATGCGGAACGTGGTATTTGCGCGATTCCCTACACGCGTTTACGTGATGACAAAACTGTATTATTCCCAGTTAATCTTATCGGCAATCTGTATGTCAGTAACGGTATGTCTGCAGGCAACACCCTGATGGAAGCGCGTACTCAAGCGCTGGCTGAGATCTTTGAGCGTGACATCAAGTTTAAAATCATCCGCGAAGGCATTTGCCTGCCAGATGTGCCAGAAGAGGTCATCAATCGCTTTCCGCGCATTGCCGCTGGCATTAAAGGCTTACGCGATGCGGGCTACGGCATTTTGGTGAAAGATGCTTCGTTAGGTGGCCAATACCCAGTCATGAACGTGACACTGTTGCATCCTGAAGACCAAGGTTGCTTTGCCAGCTTTGGTGCGCATCCGCGCTTTGAAGTGGCACTAGAGCGTGCCTTGACTGAATTACTGCAAGGTCGCGCAATCGATAGCCTGAAAAACTTTGTCGCACCGGGTTTTGATATGGAGGAAATCGCCGATTCACAAAACCTGGAGATTCACTTTGTAGATTCTAGCGGTGTGATTAGCTGGGATTTCTTACGCAGCTCGCCAGATTACGACTTTGTAGACTGGAACTTTGGTACCACTACGCAGGAAGATTATGACTGGTGCGTCAGCACCATACACGCCAGCGGCCATGATATGTACATCGCCGACTTCACACATTTAGGCGTGTACGCCTGCCGAATTTTTGTACCGGGTATGTCTGAAATTTACCCAGTTGAAGAATTGCAATGGGAAAACAACACAGTAGGCAATTTGGTACGCCCTTTTGCAATCCGTTTACAAGCACTCAACCAGACAGAATCTGCCGAATTGCTTGAAACATTGCTGGAACTAGACTTGGCTGATGAGCTACCAGTGACAACATTGATTGGCCTATGTGCCGACCCTAATACCACTTGGGTAGATTTACGCGTAGGCGAACTTAAAACGCTAGCTGCATTGGCCTGCAACAGCACAGATGACATTCTGGATGGCTGCGCCTGGATTGCACAATTCAACGAACTTAACGCAGCGCGGGCAAAGGTTTATCGCTGCATTGCCAATTTAGTGCAGATTCAAGAAGAACTGGAAAATAATGATGCAGCCCTATTTGAGTCCAGCTTACAACTCATGTACGGCACTGAAACCTTACAACAAGCGCAACGCCTGATCAATCAAACAGAGCAGTATTTTGGACTGGGTAATTTAGGCGCGAATATGGAAGGCAGTCATATGCATCAGCAATTATTGGCGGCCTATCGTAAAGTCTGGAAATAGTCTTTTATGGTGCTGGATACGATTGCAAACGCGGAGCGCTACTCAGGCTTGCATCCGCTATTTCCACAAGTATTCGAATTCATCCGTAATACAGACCTATTAGCGCTTGCCTCTGGACGACATTCTGTTTTAGGCAAAGATGTATTTGCGATTGTGGAGCGCGTATCAGGTCGTGCGCGCGAGTCCGCTCAACTAGAATGCCATCGAAAATACATCGACATTCAGCTAGTGTTAGCTGGCGTAGATGAAATGGGCTGGAAGCCACTGGCAGATTGCCACCAGCCTGTTGATGCTTATAGTATCACAGCAGATATTCAGTTCTTTCACGACACTCCAGCTTCGTGGGTCGCAACACCTGCTGGCGCATTCTGTATATTCTTCCCAGAAGATGCCCACGCGCCGCTAGTTTCCACAAAGAACATTCATAAAATCGTTTTTAAGATCGCCGTCGATGCGAGCCAAAGATAACGCCAATATTGAATGGTGCCATGTTGAATGGAAACAGGGCCAGCCATACGCCAGCGCATTTCAGGATGTGTATTTCTCCAGCGATAACGGTTTGCTTGAAACTGAGTATGTGTTTTTACAAGGCAACAACTTAACCTATCGTTGGCAACACACTGAAGCTAAAGCTTTCACCATCGCTGAAACTGGCTTTGGTACGGGCTTGAATTTTTTATGCGCTGTAAAAAATTGGCTTGAAATAGCACCTAAAGATGCCGTTCTGCATTTTATTAGTTTAGAAAAGTACCCTCTTAGCTTGTCTGACATCACCGTTGCTTTGCGGTTATGGCCTGAGTTACTTAACTTGGTCGAGCCATTTCTTGCCAGCTACGAAAGTTTACTGTTTGGCAAAAAACCCATCATGCTGTTTGATAATCGCGTTCAGTTGACGCTATTAATCGGTGATGCGACGGCAAGTTTAAAAACATTAAACCTGACAGATTCAAATCCACCAAGCTCACTAATAGACGCTTGGTTTCTAGATGGGTTTTCTCCCGCCAAAAACCCTGATATGTGGCAAGCTGCGCTATTTGAGCAAATGGCTAGACTGTCTTACCAAGAGACCACCTTTGCCACCTTCACTAGCGCTGGTGAGGTGCGTAGAGGCTTGCTAGCCGCAGGTTTTCAAGTTAAAAAACAAGCTGGCTTTGGTAAAAAACGTGAAATGCTGTTTGGACACTTTGTAGGTAATACTAATGCCACCTAAAACTGCCATTGTCATTGGTGGCGGCATAGCAGGTTGCAGCACGGCCTATGCGCTTGCTCAGCGCGGCATTCAGGTTATATTGCTGGAACGCCAAGCCAGTATTGCCAGTGAAGCCTCTGGCAATCCACAGGCTATGCTTTATCCGCGTTTAAGCGGCGATGATGCGGCAAGTCATTTTGCGCTTGCGAGTTATCTGTATAGCTTGAGTTTTATTAAAACCCTAAATCTGAACCCTGCTGACTATAACATTTGCGGCATGCTTCAACTTGGCTTCAACCCAAGAGAACTCGCGCGAATTAAAAAAGTTGCTGCACAAAATCATTCTGAAGATATTCTAAAATATGTCACTGCCGATGAAACA
>CAINWC010000008.1 GCA_903854305.1 uncultured Pseudomonadota bacterium
AAGTGCGTCTTTAATTTCGTCATCCGCTTCATAGATAATATTGTAGTAACGTACATCAATACCAAGTGTTTCAATCAACTTACGTGCACCAGAATCCGCACGTACGTTAAAGCCGATTAAGACCGCTTTAGAAGCTGCTGCTAAATTCACATCTGACTCACTGATTGCACCTACGCCAGTATGAATGATGTTCACTTTCACTTCTGAAGTGGATAGTTTTTGTAAACTTGTTGCTAATGCTTCGTAAGAACCTTGTACGTCTGATTTGATGATGAGACCTAGCGTTTGCACTACGCCTTCGCCCATTTGCTCGAACATATTTTCAAGTTTAGAAGCTTGTTGTTTAGCTAATTTAATTTCGCGGAACTTACCTTGACGGAAGTTTGCGATTTCACGGGCTTTACGCTCATCGTTCAATACAATCATGTCTTCGCCTGCACTTGGCACATCAGACAAACCTTGGATCTCCACTGGCATTGATGGGCCAGCTTCCTGAACATCTTTACCTGACTCATCCAACATCGCACGTACTTTACCAAAAGTAGAGCCGGCTAAAATCATGTCACCACGTTTTAACGTACCTGATTGCACCAAAATAGTCGCGACTGGACCACGGCCTTTATCTAGGCGACCTTCAATCACAATGCCTTTAGCTGGCGTGTTTTTAGGGGCTTGTAACTCAAGCAATTCAGCTTGTAACAACACAGCCTCTAAAAGCTCATCAATACCCTGGCCGGTTTTAGCAGAGACTTCTCTAAACATCACTTCGCCGCCGAACTCTTCCGGCACGACCTCTTGTGCAACTAACTCAAGCTTAACGCGCTCAGGCTCAGCACCTGGCTTATCAATCTTATTGATAGCAACCACTAACGGTACGCCCGCCGCTTTGGCATGATGAATCGCTTCAATCGTTTGCGGCATCACGCCATCATCTGCTGAAACAACCAAAATCACCACATCGGTCGCTTTTGCACCACGTGCACGCATAGCAGTAAATGCCTCATGGCCCGGTGTATCTAAGAAAGTCACCATACCGCGCGGTGTTTCAACGTGATAAGCACCAATATGCTGTGTAATACCGCCAGCCTCGCCTGAAGCCACACGGCTACGACGAATGTAATCTAGCAATGATGTTTTACCATGGTCAACGTGACCCATCACAGTAACCACTGGTGGACGCGCTTCGATAATGGCTGCCGCATGCTCAGCTTCTTCAATAAACGTATCAGGATCATTTGGCGCTGCAGCTGAAGCTTTATGGCCCATTTCTTCGACAATAATAATGGCCGTTTCTTGGTCTAGCACTTGGTTAATCGTCACCATCATGCCCATACCCATTAGCGCTTTAATCACTTCGCCAGATTTAACTGACATTTTATGGGCTAACTCAGCCACAGTAATCGTTTCCGGCACTAACACTTCATACACAATGGCCTCGGTAGGCGCATTAAATGAATGCTGTGAATCATCATCAGACTGATGTCTATGCTTGCCTTTAGGCGCGCGCCAGCCTGGCTTTCCAGCCGTAGTATCACCGCGTGTTTTTAAGCCACGTTTTTTATTCTCAGCGTCAGTCCACTCTTTGTTATTGCCCTTACCTTTTTTGACTTCTTTAGCGGCTGGTTTGGCTACGCCTTCTTTAACCACAGGCTTATGCAAAGTACCTTCAGACAACTTAGTTGCCTTTACTTTTGCCGCTTCCGCATCAGCCAGTTTTTTAGCTTCATCATCAATACGACGTTGCGCCAACTCTTGCTTTTTACGTAGGTCATCTGCTTGCATCGCTGCTAGCGTTGCATGACGTTTAGCCTCATGCTCGCGTAGTGCAATTTCGTCAGCACCTAACAAGTCTTTACGGCTAATGGTTTTCACAACGACAGGCTCGACTTTCACTGGCTCCGCGACAACTGTAGGCTCAGTTTTAGCTGGTTCAGCAACCACTGGTGCAACTTCTACCACCGGAGCAATAACTTCTGCGACAGGTGCAACCTCCACTACTACAGCAACTTCTACCACAACAGGTGCTTCAGCAACCTCAACAACGCTTACTTCAACCGCTTGTAGCGCTTCAACAACCGCTTCAGCCGGCTCAACTGGTAACTCTAAAGCTTCCGCAGCTGATACTAACTCCGTATCATCATGCTCACCCACTTCAGCATCATCACGCTGCTCAATCACACGTTTTTTACGCACTTCTACTTGGATGGTGCGGGCTTTACCCGTGTTATCTGTTTTTTTAATTTCCGTGCTAGATTTGCGCGTCAACGTAATTTTATTTTTAGGCGCTAATGTGCCGTGCTCTTTACGCAAATGGTCAAGCAATGCAGTTTTGTCATTTTCGCTCAATTCATCATCAGCGTTTGACTTATGCACGCCAGCACTCTTTAGCTGCTCTAATAACAATGCTGTTGGCAGCTTTAATTCGCCAGCAAATTGTTCTACGGTTGTTTGTGCCATCTTGTTGCTCCAGTATTCTTTTCCTAAGCTTTATTGCCTAGCGGTAATGCTTTCTTACTTTATTGCATTACGTCAGAGAACTTGCATATTTAGCATGCACTCTAACGTAATGTATTATTTAAACCAAGGTGCGCGCGCGGTCATAATCAATGTTTTTGCACGTTCAGCGTCCATATTGGTAAGCTCTACCAACTCATCAACTGCCAACTCAGCTAGATCATCCATGGTAGGAACGCCTTTTGAGGCTAATAGATGCGCAGTTTCGTCATCCATACCTTCCATTGTTAATAAATCTTCAGCGGCTTCTTCAACTTTCTCTTCTTTAGCAATCGCTTCAGTCAATAAAGCTGCACGTGCACGCTTACGTAACTCTTCAATGGTATCTGCATCAAATGCATCAATTTCGTTCATTTCTGCTAGCGGCACGTAGGCAATTTCTTCCAATGTGCTAAAGCCTTCTTGCACTAGGATTTCTGCCACTTCAGCATCCACATCCAGCTTTTCCATAAAGAGCTGACTAACGCCAGCAAACTCTTCTTGGTTTTTCTGAGCCGCCTGATCGACAGTTAGAATATTTAATGTCCAACCTGTAAGCTCTGAAGCCAAGCGCACGTTTTGACCGTTACGGCCAATCGCCAACGCCAACTGCTCTTCGTCCACCACAACGTCCATACTATGTGCATCTTCATCCACCACGATACTGGCAACTTCTGCAGGTGACATTGCGTTAATCACAAACTGTGCCGGCTCCATGCTCCAAAGCACAATATCTACGCGCTCGCCAGCCAATTCACCAGTGACCGCTTGTACGCGTGAACCACGCATACCTACACAAGTACCCACTGGGTCGATACGTTGATCATTACTTTTAACTGCAATTTTTGAGCGTAAACCAGGATCACGTGCAGCCGCACGAATCTCTAACAAACCCTCCTCAATCTCTGGCACTTCTAATTCAAATAAGCGTACCAAGAAATCAGGTGTGATTCTTGATAAGATCAATTGCGGGCCACGACCACCACGCTCAATGCGTGAAAGGAAGGCACGAACACGGTCGCCCACACGTAAATTTTCTTTAGGAATCATCTGCTCGCGCGGCAATAAAGATTCAATGCGGCCAACTTCAATAATCGCATTGCCTTTTTCCATACGCTTAATGACGCCAGTGACTAATTTTTCATCACGCGCTAAGAAATCTTCTAATATTTGCTCACGTTCCGCTTCTCGCACTTTTTGCAAAATCACTTGTTTCGCGGCCTGCGCACCAATACGTCCGAACGCGATGCTTTCTAATGGCTCTTCGTAATACTCGCCAAGGGTTAAACCTTTGGCATGTTCACTTTCTTCGTCAATTTGATAAGCTGAATTTTCAAGCAAATCATATTCAACAAACTGCCAGCGCCTAAATGTTGCATACTCACCAGTTTCACGATTGATCACTACATGCACATCAGCATCATCATGATGTTTTTTCTTGGTAGCTGATGCCAATGCCAGCTCTAAAGCGGTAAAGATTACCTCTTTAGTCACGTTTTTCTCATGAGCTAAAGCATCTACCAATAATAAAATTTCACGACTCATCATCTATCTCCGACTAAAGTTTGCAGATTTACTGCCTTAATTCTTTCAATTTTTTATTTTAAAATTACTTTTTTAACTTCTTGTAAAACTAGCTACAACACAGACTTTTAAAATACCGGGTTTAGTCGTGCCTTCTCTATATTGCTTAATGCGATTTTATAAATCATACCTTCACAATCAAGCTGCAATTCACCATTTTCTAATCCACGTATAAACCCCACAAAATTCTTTTTAGTGATTTTTTCTTCTTTACCCGCTGACTTTGCGCTCACAACCATTTCAATAATTGGCACACGAATTTTAACTGTAGCACGCTCACCAACAAAGCGAACAAAATCAGCCTCTTTTCTGAGTACGCGATCCATGCCCGGAGACGAAACCTCTAAACGGTCATAATCAACATCATTCTCAATGGCAAGCACATTGCCAAGCTGATTGCTCACCAAAGAGCAATCATCAATATTCACGCTATCTTTAACGTCAGTTGGATTTTGCTTGTCAATAAACACGCGCAATACTTTACCGCGATTTGAAATCTCGAGGTCAACAAGCTCAAAACCCAACTGATTCACCGATGTTTCTATCAAAGTATGCAAATCTTGCATGTTATTTAACTCCAAAATCCCACCACAACCACACCAAAACGCACGTAAGTTGCAGAAACAAAAAATGGGCATAAAGCCCATCGAAAAATTCCTCCAGCATTATACCAATGAATTCAATGAATTGGAATCATAACTAGTAAATAACGATGACAATCTTAATTTTTAGCTTTGGCATACGCCTTTATATACTTTTTAAT
>CAINWC010000009.1 GCA_903854305.1 uncultured Pseudomonadota bacterium
ATGAGGCATTAAAAAAACTGCAACAAGAAGCCTTGGCCGATGATAAATCTGAAGGCGATAAACAAGCGGTTTCTGCTAAAGCCGCTGCAAATGCCGGGGTTGTCGGAGATTACATCAATAAAATTCAAGCCAAAATTCGTGGTAACGTCAATAAAACATTGTGTGGAGAAGGCAACCCAGAACTTAAATTTGATATTGGACTGCTGCCCACAGGCCAACTGAGCGGTAGTCCAAAATTGGTTAAATCTAGCGGAAGCGCTGCTTGTGATGAGGCTGTTGAGCGCGCCATTATGGTGTCAGAGCCGTTGCCTTTACCTGCTGACAACTCACTATTCTCACAGTTTAGAAGTCTGAAGTTAAAGTTCCGTCCGAATGATTGAGTGCTTGGTGAGTCGCTTGATGTTTGTAACAAAGTGTAAATGGTGTGGCATCAAAATGTGGATGCAGTAGAATTTAACGTAATCTTTACAAATTAATGATAAATAAAGACATTCAATCGCTTATGAATATACCGAGATTTAGATTTGCAAACATCGTTAGTTGTGTCGTGTTTTCCGCAAGTTTGTTTGTTGTGTCAATCGCAAATGCTGCTTTAGAAATTGAAATTAGCGGTGGAAGTGCGCAACAAGTTCCGGTCGCAATTGTGCCGTTTGGGCTAGGTGCTACGGCTAATCAAGAAAATATTAGTGCTATCATTAGTGCTGATTTGCGCCGCAGCGGCTTGTTTCGCGTGCTTGAAACAGGGGGTGTGATGAACCACCCAACCGACATCATGCAAATCAAATATTCAGAATGGGCTGCTTTGCAGGCACAAGCGATGGCGGTGGGTGTTGTGGAAACACTACCAGGCAATCGACTAAAAGTCACTTTTCAACTGGCTGATGTACTGAAACAAACGCAGCTCACGGGTATGCAATATAACATTGCGCCTAATCAGCTTAGAGCCACCGCCCATAAAATTGCAGATGTCATCTATCAAAAATTAACAGGGGAATCGGGAATTTTTGCCAGTCGCATCGCCTATATCAATAAGTCTAATGGCCGATATGCCTTACGCATAGCGGATGCGGACGGTGAAAATCCAGTCACAATGGTGTCATCAAAAGAGCCTATTATCTCGCCAGCATGGTCGCCAGATGGCAGTAAGATTGCTTATGTGTCATTTGAAAAGAAAAAACCGATCATTTTTGTACAATCACTCAGTGGTCAGCGCACTGTACTGGCTAACTTTAAGGGCAATAACAGCGCACCGTCATGGGCGCCAGATGGCAGTAAATTGGCGATAGTGCTCACATACGGCGCTAACTCGCAGGTCTATACCATTAATGCCGATGGTTCTGGTTTGAAGCAGATTACCAAAAGTAGTGCGATTGATACAGAACCTACTTGGTCAACAGATGCTAAATGGATTTATTTCAGTTCAGACCGTGGTGGAAAGCCGCAAATTTATAAAGTGTCATCCAATGGAGGCGAGCCGCAAAGAGTGACCTTTGAAGGCGCTTATAATGTAAGCCCACGCTTTTCACCTGATGGAAAATCGTTGGCAATGATACGTAATGATGGTGGTAAATTTCGCGTAGCATTGCAAGACTTAAGCAGTGGTCAGGTGCAAATATTAAGCGAGGGTTCGCAAGATGAATCACCAAGTTTCGCCCCCAACGGCCGTGTGTTGTTATACGCCACTCGCGCTGCTGGTCATGGATCATTGGCCGCAGTGTCGGCAGATGGTCGCGTGAAACAACGTTTGAACGAGTCTGGCGGCGACATACGCGAGCCGGCTTGGGGTCCTCTAGTCAATTAAGTTTTATTTTTTAACAATACTTTTAGTGTTATTTTTTAGCATTATTTTATAGGAGAGCAATATGAATAAATCAACATGGAATACAAAACTACTCAGCGGATTAGCGCTGGCGCTATTATTAAGTGCTTGTAAAAGCACACCTATGGTTGATAAGCCGGCTGTTGTAGATAAAAGCCCAGCAACACAGTCTGCAACTAAACCAGTTGCACCTGCGGCTGACACTTCTGCAGTAAAAGAAGTGGCAATTGATGGCAATGCAACTGCTGGCGGTAATAACCCACTAAAAGATCCAAACAATATTTTATCAAAACGTAACGTGTATTTTGATTTTGATAGTGATGCGGTTAAAGCTGAGTTTCGTCCTTTGATTGAGGCGCATGCCAAATATTTAATTGCTAACGGCAATGCAAAAGTGATTCTGCAAGGTAATACCGATGAGCGTGGTACACGCGAGTACAACTTGGCATTAGGTCAACGTCGTTCAGTATCAGTGAAAAAATCACTTAATTTACTTGGTGTGCAAGATAAGCAAATTGAAACCGTAAGCTTCGGTAAAGAAAAAGCCACCGAAGGTTGTACCGATGATGCTTGTGCAAAAACAAATCGCCGCGTTGATATCGTTTACGAAAACGAGTAATAC
>CAINWC010000010.1 GCA_903854305.1 uncultured Pseudomonadota bacterium
CAGTTCATGACGCATGAAGAACTCGCAAATGAAACTAATATCTCCAAGCTTTCAGAAGAGCTAAAAGCCAAAGAATCTATAGCGCCTACTCAAGTTAAAGAAGTTAAGCAACCTAGCCCAGAAGCAATAAAAGCTTCTGTTGATAAGATTAATGACGAGCTTAAGCAAAATAATGTGAATCTGGATTTTAGCATTGACAGTAAATCTAAAGAGGTTGTGGTTAAAGTAATCGACTCATCCACAGGTGATGTGCTTACGCAGTTTCCAAGTAAACAAGCACTGGCAATTTCCGAGGCCATTACTAACAAACAAAAAGGTTCATTCTTAAACGATAAGGCGTAAGCACTATTGTTCCGATTGGCTAGATTTTAACCATTAGCTTATCGTCGGAAAAATCAATATTCGGCAGCAGGCCTAGCATTCGCACTACGCTATCTAGTACAGATAACGCTCTTTGAATAACCTCATCTTCTTTTTCTCCATTATTGATAGTAGCTTCCACAATTAATCTGGCGCTAAGGCATAACCTTAATGCACTGACCGGTTGACCGTTATTAATTGCATAGAAAACAGGTTGGCCTAACTGGCACCGTAAAGTATTAATCTCTGCGCCTATCCGTTTACCCTCAGGGTTAGTGTCTAATTGTAGCCATTGATATATTTCAAGTGTTTCCTGATGGTTTAGCGCTTGCTTTACACCATTCACTCCATCACGAAACAGTACAAAGCTAAAGATCGTTGGTACATAATCCCAATGTTCATTTTTAACAAGTGGGAATCTATCAAGCGGCCTGACTGGGATTAACGCAAAGTTTTCATCTTGATTTAGCCGGTTCTGAATGGCGTCGGCAAAGCGATGATTAAAGTGTTGAATATGCTTTTCTGGCACTAATCTTAATTGTCGAAATTCCTCTAGCGCGGCTTGCCAGCGTAGTAATAATCCAAAATTTTCAACATTATCAAGCGCTTTAGCCGCCACACAGTTTTTAGGCCATTCTGCACGTGATGAATAGCTACGTAAACTAGCTGCAATCGGATGTGATAAAAGTTTCTTTGCAACCATATCTGGCATAAGAAGCGCGCCAGAAAAAATGGGCCCTGATAAAAACTTGGAACCAGTCACCATCACCATGAAACCACACTCAAGATATGCGCGCAGTGTGGTTGTGCTAATTCTAAATTGGCAGGCATCCACCAAAACATCCACCTGATGAGGGTAACGCTGCTTTAATTTAATTGCACATGATGGACTTGGTGAAATCAAACCTGTTTTTGACGTATCCACCAGAATGAGCAGCACCTGTTGGCCGATTTCAATTGCATCCTCGACCATGGCCTCTATTTCAGCATCGACCATTGATTCCGGCCTACAACTGCCATCGGAAAATCTCATTGCAACGGAGACCACTTCAACAGTCGTTGTTTGTATATCCAGTGTGCCTTCAGTAGCCATTTTAGCTGATGCTGTGCGGCTACTAAAGTGATTGAAAGCTAACGCAGCAGAGACGCCACTTCCTGTTTCCATAGGGTCTGGCATGATAGCCAGCGTAGGTTTGTGGCATTTTTGGTTACATAGTTGCGCAATAATCAGGTGTAGATCCGTGCCAGATGCACCAAAAATCACTTCCAAACCATCAAGATCATCAAGCGCGCATAAATTCAACAACTCATGCTTAATACGTTTTAACTCATCGCTATAAATCACCTCAGGAGAATCATCATCTACGGCGATTGCAAGCTTATTGCGCAGTAAATCTGCCGAGGCAAAAGCCGCATCGGAAATAGCAGATGCTGTTGAAGAACCAAAAGCTAAAAGACTGGCATCTGGATAAGGTGTGCAGCCATATTGATTAATCGCAGGATTTCCGTTCAGTAAAATCCTTGCATCACCACCTTTGCTAAGTAGCTCAATAGTCGATGGAAATTTCTGCTTAGCAGCTGCGAACACCCGAACATTTGTTTGGTCAGGTTTTAAGAATTCAGCGTAAAACACAGATTTTATCTCAGCCTAATATTTATAAAATTTATGAATGATAAGTGTATTAATCTATATCGGCTAACTTATAGCAATATCTAACGATGCGTTTTCATTAGGCTTATTTTGACTATTGGATTGCAATAAACCACGCTCCTTCGTATGCTGCAACAACGTTCTAAATGCATTAAAAACCTTACGAAGTTGTATATGCTTATATGGAAAATCCTCAATCGGATCCATCGCATGAATAGTCATACTGCTATCAATTTCAAAAATCAACAAATCACCTTCTAGAGTTTCACCACAATCAATTCCGACATACTCAAGGCCCAATTTCTCAGCAATGCTACTCAATGCCTGTTGATGTTTTAGCGCGAATTTATCATCGAATGTTTCCATGAAATGCGCCTCTTCAATTCTTTTTTCAACGCTACCTGTCATGCCTGCACTCAAATAATGCACCATCCAGTGTTGTGAAATAGCCATGTGACAAACGTAGGGCTTACCCTCAATAAAGACGATTCTATACTTTCTAAACAAGCCATCTTGACTGCGATAATCCACGAATCGAGAGAGATAAAAGTCATCCTCCATCTGTGTACTGAGATATTCCAAAATATCTAAAGGGCGCTCAAGTTTTTTCAACCCCATACCTTTATGTGAGTCTACGGGTCTAACGATGATTGGGAAATCTCCATCATGAATAAATCGAGATAATGCAATATGCCCTTGCCCGACCTTTTGTAAGGTGTGTCGATCAATTCGCACGGTGACTGGCATTACAATACCCGCGCCTGAAGTTAGCAACAAACAAGCGCCCTCACGCGATAATCGCCCTATTCTGTCTGGCAAGTTAATTAATGGTCGTGACCATGATTGCACTAAACCTTTAATATATTTTAATAGTGGGCGGTTCCTGTCTGACTCGCTCACGGCAACTATGATGACATCATGGTCTGGAAGCGTTTCTGGCAGAGGTATGCCAGGGCCAACATAAAGCATTTCCAGAACAACATCACTGCCTTCAACTAAAAATTCAACCGCATTATTTTCAGTCAAATCACCAGGACATACCAATGCTAATAAGCGCGTTCCTGCTGGTTGTGAGTCAGGGCCTAAGCGATATATCTGCTGAGTAGCCAATGCTTCATTTTGCATTGCAAGTCCAAGCTCGCGATTACCTTTTAAATGCAAAATAATAGACATATCCATTAAAGCATTTGCATCGTTTGGGTTCTCTGCTAAACGTTCCAGTAGTTGAGATGCTAATGGAGATAGATCTTTGCCCAAAAATGCCATTTTAGCCAATACCGCCAAACCAATTAATGGCGCCTGCGCGTTTGTATTAGCTTGATCGATAACTGCATGACTCGGTTTCATTCGTGACTCCTATTCAAGTACACTTCGCCAAAATCAATAGTTGCTTTAATTAAAGCATCAATCTCGTAAGTGCTAGTTCTATGGTTAACAATTGCGGCTCTTATCGCCAGACAACCATTTATAGTGGTAGTTGAGGGCGCCACTATTCCGGACTCTTGTAAATCAAGCACGATATTAGCGTTGATCTCATCAATATTCATTAAATCAGAATTGTTGCATCTAAATCTGAAGCAGACGATATTGAGAGAAACTGGCGCTAATAACTCAAGGCTAGAGTTGATTTCTACGCATTTTTTTAAGTATTGTGCAAGCTTACAGGTGTCTGAAATAACACTTCCGATTTTGTCGGTGCCGTAGACTTTAATGGTGAACCATGTTTTAAGCGCTCTAAATCCGCGTGATAAATCAGGTCCAAAGTCACAAGGCCAAGGTGACCCTGCCGCCATACCTCTGGTTTCGCGCCGTAAGTAAGAAGAAGGTGCGGCAAACGTATCATGATGAAGCTTGCCGTCACGAATAAGAATAAATCCAGCATCATATGGCACCTGCCCCCACTTATGAAAATCAAAGGCAATTGAATCCGCGCGCTGAATGCCTGTAAGACGTGGCGCAATCTCTGGTGCAAGAATTGCAAGTGCACCGTAAGCGCCATCAATATGAAACCAGATTTTTTCCTTTTGCGCGATGTCCGCAATAGCATCAAGATTATCAATCGCACCGACATCCACTGTGCCAGCGGTTGCTGCGATAAAAAATGGTGTTAATCCAGCAGCTCTATCTTCAACAATAGCATGTTGTAAGGCATTAAGATTCATCTGAAAATCATCATTCATAGGAATAAGACGAAGTGCATGGGTGCCTAATCCAGAAAGGTCTATCGCCTGTGCAATACAACCATGAGCGCCAGAAGACGTGTATGCAACAAGGCGCTTGTCGCTGGCAGTCAAGCCCTTTTCCCTAACCTTAACCCCCAAAGCCGACGTTCGCGCCACCAACACACTGATTAAATTAGCCATTGATGTTCCAGTGACGAACAGCCCGCTGGCAGTTTCAGGAAAATCAAAGAGTTCGCGTACCCATTGCACCACCTGTTTTTCCAGCTCAACAGGCATTTGGTCACGCCCGCCAACATTGGCGTTGAGTCCCGCTGCCAGCATTTCAGCCACCATTCCCACTGGGGTTCCTCCACCTTGCACCCAGCCCATAAACCCCGGGTGAATATTACCAGCACTATATGGAAGAATATTTTGCATAAATATTTCATGCACTTCAGTAAGCGCAGTCGGTTGTGCAGGGACACCTTCATGAAAAGTGCTACGGACACTTTGTGGAATAGGTTGCCATACAGGACGAGTGCGAATATCTTCTATGTAATTCAACATATCATCCAACATTAGGTGGCTTTGAGCACGCAACTCAGTCCAATCTGCTGGATCTAGCGTAGCTTTAGTTAACCCTGTAGGCACTTCTGCTAATATTTCGGGTTGCATTCACGTTCCAATGAAATTGAGTACCTCAAACAATTATCAACGATGGCAATGACAATTAAAATGTGGAATTGGCGTGCTTAAGCTAGTCTGTTTTGCTTTACTAACAATCGTTATGACAACCTTACATTTTTGATAGGTATGTGAATGTTGATTCAGCATAGCCAACTGCATCCTCAACATCTGTAGCAAGCTATAATATCGACTTGTATACAAGGCACCATACTGTTACTGTCTTTAGCAAAATATGAATGGGCTCCGTGTTGCAGCGGTATATTTAAACAAATGAACAGCTATCAATATGACCAAAATCTATAAATCAACATACCCAACTTTCATTCGCCTTGTGCTTACACGCCCAAGGCTTTTCAGCTCGATAATGGTTGGTATTTTGGTCGCACTCTTTTTGCCAAAAGACTTAGCTTTTCATGGTGTTACACGCGCAATTGTGAGTTGGAATATTGGTACATGGTTGTACTTGATATTGGCGACACGCATGATGTTTTGGAGTTCTCATGAAAAAATTCGTAACCGTGCTATCGTTCAAGATGATGGGAAATTTGTGGTACTAGGGATGGTGGTGATTGCAGCCATTGTGTCCATTGGCGCAATTGTTGCAGAACTGTCTGTGGTCAAGGATATGCACGGCATGCTACGCTCTGCGCATGTTACACTCGCTGTGCTAACTATTTTATCTTCATGGGCATTTACCCAAGTGATGTTTGCCCTACATTATGCACATGACTTTTATATTGCCCAAGAGAATGGCAGCTCCGGCGGATTAGAGTTTCCAGGATCAACCACACCAGACTATAGTGACTTTCTCTACTTTTCTTGTGTAATAGGCACTTCTGGCCAGACCGCTGACGTCAGCTTTACAAGCAGATCAATGCGTAGAACAGGCTTAATACATTGCGTATTAGCCTTCTTTTTTAATACTACATTGGTGGCATTAACCATCAATATTGCATCAGGATTGATATGAATTACAAATATAACCGTTGTTTGAAAGTGAGCTCATTATCATGCATCTGCTAAAGTCTACTATTACCATCTTGTTAATGCTGTTGATCGGTGCTTGCGCTAAAAGCGAGCAGTCATTAGCAACCAGCAAAAAGGCTAAGCTTGTCACCGAGCTTATCATCAATAACGCTAGCTGCAGTGCATTCAAAAACAGGCTTGCTTTACCATCAATTAATGATAATGAAATAGAAAAAGTTTATTTTGATGCATTAAAAGCAAGCTGCATTTACAAGGATGTTTAACTGTTGCGGTTGGTTTGCATCCGCACAGCATATAAGTTAGATATAGGTCGACTATAAAGTAAATTGTTCAAGTCAATGTTTAGCAGACCTCTACAATTAGCGCTTTCTGATAAAGCTAATCGTAAACTCAAGAATTCCTTAGTTCATTTAACGCCTGCTCCAAACGCTCCACGCCAATAACCTCAAGGCCCTCAATCCTTTGTTTTGGGGCGTTAGCTTTAGGCACAATCGCTTTAGTAAAGCCAAGTTTAACAGCCTCTTTTAAGCGCATTTGGCCACCTTGTACCGGCCGCACTTCCCCAGCCAAACCAACCTC
>CAINWC010000011.1 GCA_903854305.1 uncultured Pseudomonadota bacterium
AGTTAAGCCAGTGTTGTCCGAAATATCATGGGACAATGATTACTTTACAGGGAACAATCACCTTGATGATGCCTTCGGCTCAGTTTTTGCTTGCTACGATGATTTTAGGATTTGCGCATGTATTGCAGAATATAGCTCTCATATTACACGATCATTGACGTGTTTAGCTGAGGCATTTGATTCAGCATTTTTGACTGAGCAACGTTTGCTAGCCTGTTCGGAATATCAGAGCTCAAACCATCACATTAAACTACACGATGATATTTTAAATAAGCTCTGGCTTGCAATAACCTTGAGTCGCCACGGCGTCGTCAATGAAATTGAAATCGCTACAATTTTTACAGATTGGGTTCTTATTCACTTAGCCGGACTCGACAGAATATACGTCGGGACCGCTGATTTTGAATCGGAAATATAAACAACCCTTCGAATTAAGTTTCCTTCACCGATTTTAAAGTGGGCACTTGTCTTGTATTTTAACAAACTACATTTATACAGTGAAACATTTTATAAATTTTCATTTTTTCTTCTTGCCTCAACCGATTCAATAGCCCGCACACAAGGCGCAATATTGCGTAGAAACTAAAGCATAACAAATGTTTGAATTTTTGCATTTTAGCGCCAGAGTCTATCTGGAGAAAAAGGGGGGCGTTCCCATGAACGATCAATACGTTAATCTTCTTGCTAAATTTAGCAGCAATTTTGTTGTCCTTAGGGGTAGGGTTAATCAGTTTCTTGCGAAAACTCACGAAGAACCGAGAGACGAACAAACTGTCTGGGTTGGCATCGAAAGCTTGTATGAAGTTCTACACTGTCAGTTCAGATTAGAGGAACTATTTATGGCCGAGCACGGCTACTCAATGACAAACACGCATGCATCTTGCCACCAGGAGTATTCTGAAATGCTTGAAGGCCTGCTCTATGGCCAAACCAACTCAATGGATATCAGTGAATCATTCATATGGATTTTGGATGGTTGGTCAACAGTTCACTGGCAACAACACGATAGAGCGCTATGGATATACTTGCGGAAAGTCTTGCGCACTAATGAAATTGAGAGAACGATCTGCTTCCTCTAAATTCAATTATAGCAATAGAAATTCTGCTACGGCTCGTTTACTTTTTAGGCGGTTGTAGTTAACGTATATGAATCTAGCTATTTCAGACAATTGTTGATTATAGGTTTGTAACTTTCAAACTCAATTATTCATAATCGCTCCAGTCATTTTAACCTAAATAGTCTCTAATAATTTTACGCGCCACTTAAGGCTAGTGCTTCATCCAGACTGAAAGCTGTGGCACTGATATAATCATCCACATTACTGATCCTTGAGCGAGCCGGCTTGCAGTGTCTCGCAGACACTCAGAAATTTTCAACGGTGAATATCATAATCCTGGGAAGTACAATAAACCGACCTGCGTCCCGTCATGGCGGTGGGGATTACAGAATAAACGTATGCTTATGCATCTGACTAACTAATTTAATTGGTATCACAATTATAAATAATTATAATTGTATTGCTATTGCTTTTAAAAGGAGCCTTGACTAGCTTGGCGGCACCCTAACCATACAAAGGTGATGCAATGGATACATATGATCTAAGTGAAGACCACGGCACTTATGCATTAACGCCTTCAGGCCGTTTTACATATAATCATCACGCAAAGGTCCTGGAGCTTGTGGCATTTTTTTCTAAAAATAAAATAAAGAAAATTGTTGTCAATTTAAGCAATCTTAACTTTATCGATAGCTCGGCTGTTGGAATGCTATTGATTATTGCCAATGAAGTGGGCAGCAATGGCGGCGTGCTTTTATTGGAGAATGCTCACGGGCAGGTTGATAGAGTTTTGACTGCTGCAAAGGTATATGACGTTCTGTTGATGCCGCAATATACTAAGTGACGGTAGTGTCGCATTTAATTGGAGTGTGTTGTTACTGAAGCTGCAGGAATTCATCGCGGGACTGCGTAATATGGTCCACCGCGACAGGTAATAGGGTGGGCAGAACCAAAAGCACTCGAAGCCCGACTAATCTCCTCGTGATCTAAATCGTAAACGACCGTATACTCGATACACCTAGAGAGAGTGGTGTATCCCATGACGCAAACTTGTTATATAGCCTACTACAGGGTTTCGACTACCAGGCAAGGTGCTGATGGCCACGGAATTGCCGGACAGCAAGATGCAGTCAAGGCATACCTGCAAGGTCGGGATCATGATCTTGTCGAGTCGTTCATCGAGGTCGAGAGCGGTCGGAACTCAGAACGGCCCCGACTCGGAGAAGCACTAGCCCTGGCTCGTAAGCTGAAAGCCATCTTGGTAATCGCCAAGCTCGACCGACTTGCCCGCAGCGTTAGTTTCATAGCTAATCTCATGGACTCGAATGTCGAGTTCATCGCATGCGACATGCCAGCTGCCAATCGCTTGACACTACATATTATGGCCGCCGTCGGAGA
>CAINWC010000012.1 GCA_903854305.1 uncultured Pseudomonadota bacterium
CTCACGCACAGCAACCTAGATGTTTTTCCTGAGTTCTCACCTACGCAGATTATCATCCAAACTGAGTCACCAGGCTTGTCTGCAGAACTAGTTGAAAGTCTGGTCAGTCAGCCGATTGAAACGAGCATTGCAGGTACGGTAGGCATCGTAAGCTTACGCTCACAGTCAATACCTGGCTTATCGATTGTAACGGTGATTTTTGATGAAAATACCGACATCTATAGAAACAGGCAAGTGGTGGCGGAACGTTTAGCCACGCTTAACAACCATTTACCACAAGGTATCACGCCTAACATCACGCCTCTTACCTCTTCTGCAAGTACGGTACTCGGTGTTGGCTTAACCTCAAAAACGCGCAGCCTCACTGAACTGCGTACCATAGTCGACTGGACCATTGTGCCACACTTGCTGGCTATTCCTGGCGTTGCAGATGTTAACGTGTTTGGCGGAAAAGTCAGGCAGTTTCAAGTACAAGTTGAGCCTGAAAAAATGATTCACTACGGCATCTCGCTCACGCAAATTGAAGAGGCCGTTAAAAAAGCCACCGGCGTGCGCGGTAATGGTTTTATTGAAAACAAAAATCAACGCATTGTCATCAATACCGAAGGTCAGTCGATGACACCAGAAAAACTAGCGCTGGCAACACTACTGTATAAAAACGGCCAAACCATTAGATTAGGTGACATAGGAAAAGTGGTTGAGGGTGCGGCACCATCAATTAGTGCGGCCTCAATCAATGAAGAAACAGGCGTGTATTTGTCCGTGCAAGGTCAACTAGGTGCGAATACTCATGTGGTCACACAAGCCATCGAAGATGCACTCGACGAGATAAACCCCAGCTTAACTGCCGAACAAGTGGTGTTACATGACGGTTTATTCAGGCCAGATAATTTTATTGAAGTGGCCATTAAAGGCGTGCGCACAGATATTTTAATCGGCTCAATTTTGGTCGTCACCGTCTTATTTTTATTTTTATTCAACGCCCGCACTGCGTTTATTTCTGCCACGGCGATCCCCCTCTCATTACTTACCGCCATTGTGGTAATGAGCTACTTTAAAATTGGCCTGAATATTATGGTGCTTGGTGGCTTGGCCATTGCACTAGGGGAAGTCGTAGATGATGCGATTATCGATACTGAAAACATTTTCAGGCGGCTTCGTGAAAATAGATTATTAACGCAACCATTGCCTACACATCATGTAGTGTTTAATGCCTCTATGGAGGTACGTAGCTCAGTGGTATACGCAACTATTATTGTGGCACTAGTATTTATGCCATTACTGACATTGGGCGGCGTAGCTGGCAAGCTCTTTGCACCGCTGGGGTTTGCCTATATTGCAGCCATTATGGCATCGCTCGTGGTTGCGCTCACATTAACCCCTGCGCTTTGTTATCTGCTTTTAGGCAATGCGAAATTAGATGCAGAAGACCCACCGATGATACGTATCATCAAAAAATGGTATATTAAACTGCTGTATAAAATTGAGAAGCAATATAAAGCCGTAATGGCGATTAGCTTTATATTCATCGCCCTTGGCTTAGGTGTTTTGCCTTTATTCAAAAGCCAATTTATTCCAGCATTGCATGAAGGCCACTATATTATGCATATGACTGCTGTGCCTGGCACCTCTGAGCAAGAGTCATTGCGAATCGGTAAAAAAGTTTCTGCGATTATTCGCAAAATAAAAGGGGTTAAATCTGTGACCCAGTGGGTGGGTCGCGCACCCAATGGTGCCGACACTTTTGGCACTCATTACAGTGAATTTGAAATTGAAGTAGGTGCAATTTCAGGCGAGGAACAAAACCGCATTTTAAGTAGCATCCGCGAAGAATTAACTGGTGAGGAAGTCGATAATAATCATGATGGTAGAATAGCGCCTGGCTTCATTGGCGTTGACTTTGCCATTAACACATTTCTAACAGAACGTATCGAAGAAACCATTTCAGGTTATGCCGCCTCCACCGTCATTAATATCTATGGTAATGATCTAGACGCACTGGACCGAGATGCGCAAGCCGTTGCAAATATCATTAGCAGCATTAAAGGCGCAGCAGATGTGCATGTGCAGTCACCTTCAGGCACACCGCAATTAGTCATGCGCTTACGTCCAGAAAAACTGGCGCTTTGGGGTTTGCAACCCACAGAAGTGTTAGATAACATTAGAGCGGCCTATGAAAGCGTACCGATTACGCAGGTTTATCAAGGTAATCGTGTGATTGGTGTGAGTGTAC
>CAINWC010000013.1 GCA_903854305.1 uncultured Pseudomonadota bacterium
CTACTTATCGTTGCTAAAATTCAGGTTATAGTTACTGAAAATACAAATATTGACATTCACGCATACATCTAAAAACTTCGCTGCTGAGAAATTTCAATTCTCGGACGCGGTCTATTGACAAGCTACAGTCAATTCATAATTATGGAGGAACTTGCCGCACGTGTCACGGACTAAGAAATAGAACACCTTGATATTGAGGTAATGGCTTATTATCTTATATATTATTCTGCTAAAAACCAAACTGAAACATTAACAACCAAAAAACTTATGCGCCCAATTGCCCAACCCTTAAAAACTAAAGCTCAATTTAAAAAAACATCGCGCGCTTACACCTCTTTGCTTGGTGCGTGCCTATTTGCAAGCATATTAGGTCTTAATGGCTGTGCGACTAAATCCGCGATTAAAAACACCAATATCCCCAAATCAACATCGACAATTAATGAGAATGAGCTGACAGCAGAGTTTGTCTACAAGTATTTAGTGGCTGAAGTCGCTGGGCAACGTGGTGATTTAGCGACATCAAGCGCTATTTTTTATGATCTGGCAAAGTCAGAAAGAGACCCGCGCTTAGCAGAACGTGCGGCTAAAACTGCCGCTTACGGCAACGTGCAAGGCTTAACCATCCCTGCAGTTAAACTCTGGGCGGAGCTTGATCCTACGTCAAGTGAAGCGCAGCAAGCCATGACAGAAATGCTGATAGCAACGGGCAAACTTAATGACACCGAACCCTATTTAGCCAAATTACTACAAAAAGAAGAAACGAGAGCAGGCGGGTTTTTGTATGTTAACGCCTTGTTAAGTCGAAGTGCGGATAAAAAAGGTGTGTTGAATTTAGTACAATCACTTGCAAAACCTTACCCAAACTTGGCTGAAGCTCAGTTTGCCATTGCACAATCAGCGTGGGCCGCAAATCAAGATGAGCTTGCATTACAAGCGCTAAACAAAGCTGAAGCACTAAAGCCGGGTTGGAATGTGGCGGCACTACTTAAAGGGCAAGTATTGTTTGGAAAATCGCCTCAAGCCTCCATTGATTTTTATCAGGAATTTCTGAGTAAACATCCTGAAGCGAATGAAGTTAGACTCAACATGGCCAAGCTTTTGGTCAACCAAAAGCAATATGATGCAGCAAAAAAAGAATATCCGATCATACTCGAATATGCAAAAAACAGCCCCTCAAAAAATAGTGCAGAAGTCACGGCGATTATTGGCTTATTGTCGTATCAAGCCACAGACTATGTAGCCGCGGAGGCTTATTTTAAGCAAGCACTGGAACTAGGCTTTAAAGATCTTGACCAAATTTATATCTACTTGGCTCAAGCGTCAGAAAAGCTTAATCAAGATGACACAGCAATAGCTTGGTATAACAAAGTACAACCTGGCTCACATTATCTTGAAGCACAGCTTGATCTAGCTAATGTGCTTGCTCGCACGCAGTCTGTTGATAAAGCCATTGAACAGTTAGATACAATCGATGACTTGAATACCCAGCAACAAATTATTGTTATTCAATCGCAAGCCTCTTTACTAGCCAAGGCCAAGCGCGACCAAGATGCATTTGATCTGCTTGATAAAGCGGTTAAAAACCTACCCAACACACCAGAACTGGTGTATGACTACGCGCTTGCGGCTGACCGCGTGCAAAAGTTTGACGTAATGGAATCTGAGTTGCGCAAGGCGATTGCCGCAAAACCAGACTTTGCAGCGGCATACAATGCCCTTGGTTACTCATTTGCAGACCGTAACATTCGGTTAAATGAAGCGATTAGTCTTATTGAAAAAGCGTTAACTTTCAGCCCAAATGACCACTACATGCTAGACAGCCTAGGCTGGGCACATTACCGCAAAGGCAACTTAGATAAAGCAATCAGCTATTTGCAACAAGCTTATAACGTTAACCAAGATCCTGAAATTGCCGCGCATTTAGGCGAGGTACTTTGGCAAAAAGGCAAGCATGACGAAGCTAAAAAAATTTGGAATGACGCATTAACGGTCAATCCCAAAAATGAGGTGCTGCAAGCCACCACCAATAAATTCAAATCGTAAGCACCATTAAGCCGAAACTCCACACTTCAACATGACGATAGTGCGCTTGGTATGGCTAATGTGCTGCATCGCGATGCTGCAAAGTTGCGCCATGGTTCCCGCCACTAAACCAACGGATAATGTTGCCTCGCAAATTTTATATCAACGACATTTGCTTAACATTGCCACAATTAGGCAATTCACCCTTCAAGGTCGTATTGGCGTGCAAGCTGAGGGCAAAGGATTTTCCGGTGGCCTGCATTGGCAACATGACTCAGCCAATGACAACATTGAACTCTACTCACCGTTAGGTGGACAGATTGCGAGCATTAAAAAAACCGTCGACAAAGTGACCTTAGTCGATGCAAAGGGCAATAGCATTTCAGCCGCGGATGCCGAAACGCTCACGCAAACCGCATTAGGTTGGCAATTACCACTCTCTGGATTAGCCGACTGGTCGCTAGGGCAGCCGACCAATGGCACTATTGACGCAATCACTTGGGATGAGTTTGGTCATCTGAACACGTTAAAACAAGATGGCTGGAATATTGAATACCAAAACTACTCAGAACAAAATGGTCATTTTTTACCCAGCAAAATTTTACTGCGTAGCGAAAAGGTAAACTTGAAGTTGTTGGTAGAAAAATGGGATAGTTTAAACCAGCCTTAACGCTCGCCTGGCTGGCGTAACGCAATGTACAAAACACTGATTTAAAGTGATAGAAAGACCCATTCAGCTAGCATTCATCACAAATTACGATTTAAAAATACGCCGCCGTTAATTCAGCAGATGACTTAATCACAGAACTAGCCCCTAAACACATCATTGCTTCTTCATTAAAAACAACCCGCCACTAAGCATAATTAAAGCTGGATCAATTGCGGCATGTAATTAAAGTTAGCTATTAATCCATTGCAACTAATGCCAGCAAGCATAAAACCACGTTGAGGAAGTTATGAAGAAGGTCAGCACGCTTTTATTTCTACCACTTTTTTTTGCGCTGGTTAGCAATAGCCATGCGGCCGTATGGGTGAAACTACATGAAGATAACAGCTCAAAGCTCATGCTTGATAAGCAATCTGTTTTGCAAAAAGACCTGCTTAAAAGAGCTTGGGTAAAAATTGAATATAAAACTACGCAAAAGACCGTACAGACGCCCGATAATTTACAATCTCAAGACAAGCAATATAACTTATCAAAACTACTATGGTTTTTTGATTGCGCCGCACAAAAATCAGCGACCTCACAAGTTTTTCAATATTTGAATAATGATTTAGTGTATTCGGCTGGCATTGAACCTAAAAGTGCTGAATTCATTGAGCCTGTACCAGAAACAGACGTAGACATTGCCATGCGCTATGTTTGTCAAACGGACAAACCAATCATCACTTCTACGGAAGCGAAGCTAGCCTCAACAAAAACCAAGGTGCTTGCAACCAAACCAGAAGACCTTACAAAAAAAACTGTGACTCCACCAGAGCCGATAGCAGAAAAAATCGCACAGCCCACAGAAAAAGCTAAGCCAGAAATATCTATAGCGAAATCAGCATCTGTAAAAGGTGAAACTCACAAGCCACACTGGACGTATGAGGGCAAAGAAGGTCCAGAAAGTTGGGGCAAACTCAACCCTGAATACACTACGTGTGACATAGGTCGCAATCAATCACCCATTAACATTGAAGAAACGATGCATGCCGTATTAAAGCCGTTACGAAGCATCCAAAAGTTCCCCGCAAAAGACATCGTAAACAACGGCCACACCGTACAAATAAGCTTTAAAGAGGGCAACATGCTGGCACTTGATAATGCGGCATTCCAGATGAAACAAGTGCACTTTCATGCGCCAAGCGAAAACAAGATTCATGATAAGTCCTACCCTTTAGAGGCGCACTTTGTGCATGCAGACTCAAAAGGCAATCTCACTGTGATTGGCGTCATGTTTAAGGAAGGAAAAGAAAACCCTGGCCTAGCAAAACTTTGGCAGCAAATGCCAAATGAAGTTGGCGAACCAATTACGTTAAAAACCCGTGTGATTCCGAGTGAGTTAATCCCAGATAACCGTAGTTATTATCGATTTAGCGGATCACTCACTACTCCACCCTGTAGCGAAGGCGTACGCTGGTTATTAATGAAAACACCACTAACCGCATCAAAAGAACAAATCGAAGCGTTAGAACATGCCATTCATCACCATAACAATCGCCCTGTGCAAGCGTTGAACGGACGAGTGGTTTTAGAATAAGCTTTGTTGCCACGGCGCAACATGCGTTAAAATACAAGCCTATGCAAGATTTTCAACCCTTTTTAGCCCCTGCAAAGATCAATTTATTTTTGCACATCACGGGTCAGCGTGAAGATGGTTACCATCTTTTGCAAACAGTTTTTCGTTTACTTGATTTTTACGACACGATTTACTTAAAACCCACACAAACCAACACCATAAAACGTGTGAACGACGTTGAAGGTGTGCCAGAAGCACAAGATTTATGTGTGCGTGCGGCCAAATTATTACAGCAACATACCCAAAGTAAGCTCGGTGTTGAAATTTTAATTGAAAAAAAAATCCCCATGGGTGGCGGATTAGGCGGTGGCAGCTCCGATGCCGCAACTGTGCTATTAGCCTTAAATCAATTATGGCAGCTCGATTTAAGTCGCGTTGAATTACTCTCACTTGGCTTAAAATTAGGTGCAGATGTACCGTTTTTCATCTTCGGCTATAATGCTTGGGCTGAGGGCGTAGGTGAGCAACTGCAAAAAATAATATTGAATGAAGCCTACTACGTAGTGTTAAACCCAAATGTAAATGTATCGACTGCGCAAATATTTGCCAATAAGCAATTGACAAAAAATGCGATTCCTAAGACAATGTCGGACTTTTCTGGGATGACTAATTCAGTAAGCGGTAATCTAGCTCCTGTCTTTACAAATCAGTTAGAAAAGATAGTTTGTAATGATTATCCGGCAGTTTTAGCTTGCATCAACTGGCTTAAGCAATTTGGTGATGCAAGAATGAGCGGATCTGGTGCTTCAGTTTTTTTAGAAGTCGCGAGTGCGAAAATTGCAAATGATATCTGCAATCAAAAGCCTAAAGGTATTCAGGGTTTTGTTGCAAAAGGGTTAAGTCAGCACCCTTTGCTTGATTATTGTAATTAACTTTTAATGGTTAAACAGTAATAATCGAACAAGCTGAGTAAAATATTGGGGAGTCGCCAAGTTGGTTAAGGCACTGGGTTTTGATCCCAGCATCCGAAGGTTCGAGTCCTTCCTCCTCAGCCAAATTTTGAATGCAGACTAACTGTCTGCATAACTTAGAATAACAAGCGTGTAGATTATAAAATTTACACGCTTTTATTTTTTGTAAGTTTTTATTGTATAGTTTCTTTTATTGATAGTTTCACGCTGGCGCTAATCAACGCTCAGCTATATAGGAAATCAAATGGCGTCTAACGGCAACTTGATGGTCTTTACGGGCAATGCCAACCCCATACTTGCACAAGAAGTTGCTACCCACTTAGGGATTGAACTTGGTCGAGCACATGTAGGCACATTCAGCGATGGAGAAACCACTGTTGAGCTGCTTGAAAATGTACGTGGTCGCGATGTATTTGTTTTGCAATCTACTAGCCACCCTACAAATGACAGTTTAATGGAAGTCATGGTCATGGTAGACGCGCTTCGCCGCTCATCTGCAGGAAGAATTACTGCAGCTATCCCATACTTTGGTTATTCGCGTCAAGATCGTCGTCCTCGTTCAGCACGTGTAGCCATTACGGCTAAAGTCGTTGCTAACATGCTTACTGGCGTTGGTGTTAATCGCTTACTGACGATGGATTTGCACTCAGATCAAATTCAAGGGTTTTTTGATATTCCTGTAGATAACATTTACGCGACCCCAATATTGTTGGCCGATTTGTTACTGCAAAACCATGACAATTTAATGGTAGTTTCACCTGATGTTGGTGGCGTAGTACGCGCCCGAGCAGCAGCGAAACAATTAGGCTCTGATTTGGCCATTATTGATAAACGTCGTCCAAAACCAAACGTTGCCAAGGTAATGAATATTATTGGTGATGTGGCTGGCCGTACTTGTGTGATTATGGATGACATGGTTGATACCGCAAATACGCTATGCGAAGCAGCAGCCGCATTAAAAAAACATGGCGCTAAAAAAGTAGTGGCTTATGCTACGCACCCGGTATTATCTGGCGGCGCGGCTGAACGCATTATGAATTCTGAGCTAGACGAATTAGTAGTTACAAACACCATTGCACTTGGTTTGGAATCAGCTAATTGTAAAAAAATTCGCCAATTAAGTGCGGCTGAATTGTTAGCGGAAACTATACGCAGAATCAGCAGTGAAGACTCAGTCTCTTCATTGTTTATGGATTAATAATCCAATAATTTAATTTTTTTAACCCTGCAAACTGGTCGCGGTATGCAGTCTATTGTGTAGTAAAAGATGTAAATTTAGGAGTAGTAAAATGGCTATTGAAATTAATGCAGTAAAACGTGATGTAAAAGGTACGGGTGCGAGCCGCCGTCTTCGTCACGCAGGTACAGTTCCTGGTGTTGTATATGGTGGTGGCAA
>CAINWC010000014.1 GCA_903854305.1 uncultured Pseudomonadota bacterium
CTTGCTGCCTTTAGTTTTCCTTTCAGGGGTTAAGACATGGCTAAAACCTGTATGACAGAACGCGAAGTTAAACGTCGCGCAACTGTAAGTAAATTCGCTGTAAAACGTGCTGCTCTTGAAGCTGCAATGAAAGACGTAACTGCAACATCAGAAGCTAGATTTGAAGCGCGTATGAAATTCCAAGCGCTTCCACGTAATTCTAGCCCAGTGCGTCTTCGTAATCGTTGTGCATTAACTGGTCGCCCACGTGGTGTGTTTAGTAAATTCGGTATTGGGCGTAGTAAATTGCGCGATTTAATGATGGCTGGCTTCGTGCCAGGCGTCACTAAAGCCAGCTGGTAATAGGGGGAATAGCTATGAGTATGAGTGATCCAATTGCCGACATGTTGACGCGCATTCGTAATGCGCAAATGGTCAATAAAGCGGTTGTTACTATGCCATCTTCTAATGTTAAGACTGCTATTGCTAGCGTACTTAAAGAAGAGGGTTATGTAGAAGATTTTGCAGTGCAAACTGAAGGTAGCAAAGCTACTTTAACCATTAGTCTTAAATATTATGCTGGTCGCCCTGTTATTGAGCGTATTCAGCGTGTAAGTAAGCCTGGTTTGCGCGTGTATAAAGGAAGTCAAGAGATTCCTAAAGTAATGAATGGCCTTGGTGTGACGATTATGTCTACATCTAAGGGTGTAATGACAGATCGTAAAGCTCAAGCTGCCGGTATCGGTGGTGAAGTTCTTTGCGTAGTGGCTTAAGGAGAAGCAAATGTCACGTGTTGCTAAAAACCCAGTCGCTATCCCTGAGAAGGTTGAAGTGGTATTAAGTGCTACCTCAATTGATATTAGTGGTCCTTTAGGTAAGTTGTCACAAGCTTTAACGAATGCTGTTGTACTTAAGCGCGAAGGTGAAACGATCACTTTTGTTGCTTCTAGTGATGCTCAGCATTCTCGCGCAATGTCTGGTACTTTGCGTGCACTTGTGGCTAATATGGTTCACGGTGTATCACAAGGCTTTAGCCGTAAATTAACGCTGGTTGGCGTTGGTTATAAGGCTGCTGCACAAGGTTCTATTTTGAACCTAGAATTAGGTTACTCACATCCAATCAATCACAGAATGCCTGCTGGCGTTACTGTGGTCACTGCAACGCCAACTGAAATTTTGCTTACTGGTGTTGATAAACAAGTGGTTGGTCAGGTTGCAGCGCAAATTCGTGCATATCGTGCGCCAGAGCCTTATAAAGGCAAGGGTGTTCGTTATTCTGATGAAGTTGTTGCAATTAAAGAAACCAAGAAGAAATAAGGCTTAATAAAATGAATAACGTAAATAATCGCTTGCGTCGTGCACGTAAAACCCGTGCCAAAATTGCTGAGCTAAAAGTTACTCGTCTAAGTGTGCATCGTACTAATACGCACATTTATGCACAAATTATTGCTGAATCTGGTGATATGGTAATTGCTAGTGCTTCAACAGTTGAGGCGGACGTTCGCAAGAATCTGAAAAATGGTGGCAATATTGAGGCTGCTGCTTTAATTGGTAAGCTTATTGCAGAAAAAGCGGTTAAAGCCGGTATTACTACCGTTGCTTTTGATCGTTCAGGTTACAAATATCACGGTCGTATTAAAGCGTTGGCTGATGCCGCTCGCGAAAACGGCTTATCCTTCTAATTGGTCTGATTGCTAAAGAGGTTAATGATGGCGAGAGAAATGGAACAGCAACAGCAGCAGACTGATGGTTTGCGCGAAAAGATGATTGCGGTTAATCGTGTAAGTAAAACGGTTAAAGGTGGTCGTATTATGAGTTTTGCAGCTCTTACAGTAGTTGGCGATGGCGATGGTGCTGTTGGCATGGGTAAAGGTAAAGCACGTGAAGTGCCAGTTGCCGTACAAAAAGCAATGGATGAAGCGCGTCGCGGTATGTTAAAGATTAATTTAACAAACGGTACATTGCATCATGCAGTGACTGGCGTACATGGCGCTGCTAAGGTGTTTATTCAACCGGCTTCAGAAGGTACTGGCATTATTGCCGGTGGCGCAATGCGCGCAATTTTTGAAGTAATGGGTGTTACTAACGTTGTTGCAAAATGTATTGGTTCTACCAATCCTTATAACCTAGTTCGCGCAACTTTGAACGGTTTAGAATCAATGAACACACCAGCAGAAATCGCAGCTAAACGTGGTAAATCTGTTGAAGAAATTAGAGGCTAATCATGGCTAAAGCAAAAAAAGATGCATCAACTATTAAAGTAACGCTCGTTAAAAGTGTTATTGGTCGTATTGAAGCGCATAAAGCTACCGTTAAAGGTTTAGGTTTACGTCGCATTCGTCATACAGTTGAGTTGCAAGATACTCCAGCAATTCGCGGCATGATCAATGCCGTTAGCTATCTAGTAAAGGTGGAGGGATAATGCAGTTAAATACAATTAAGCCTGCAGAAGGCTCGAAAAAAGAACGTCGCCGCGTTGGTCGTGGTATCGGTTCTGGTTTTGGTAAAACAGCTGGCCGTGGTCATAAAGGTCAAAAGTCACGCACTGGTGGTTTCCATAAGGTTGGTTTTGAGGGCGGTCAAATGCCTATTCAACGCCGCTTGCCAAAACGTGGCTTTAAATCAATGACTAAAGCTAAAACTGCACACGTGCGTACAAGTGAACTTTCTTTAATTCCTAATGAAATAATTGATTTGTTGGCATTGAAGGCAGCAAACATTGTTTCTTGTACAGTGCGTAACGCTAAAATATTCTTGTCAGGTGATGTAACTGCTAAGTTTAATATCCAAGGTCTACTTTTAACTAAAGGCGCTCGCGCTGCAGTTGAAGCGGCTGGCGGTAAAATCTTAGAAGCTTCTTAAGAGTATAGTTTTGGCAAAAGATAGCATATTAAAAACAGCGTCAAAAATGGGCGAACTTAAAAGTCGCCTATTTTTTGTTCTTGGTGCGTTAGTGGTGTATCGTTTAGGTGCACATATACCTGTACCTGGTATTGATCCTGATGTTTTAGCAAAGCTTTTCCAGTCACAAAGTGGCGGGATATTGGGTATGTTTAACATGTTCTCAGGCGGCGCTTTGTCAAGATTTACAGTTTTTGCTTTAGGTATTATGCCGTACATTTCTGCATCTATCATTATGCAGTTAATGGCTGCAGTATCACCAAAGCTTGAGCAGTTAAAAAAAGAAGGTGAAGCTGGTCGCAGAACAATTACTAAATGGACGCGTTACGGCACTGTAGTTTTAGCTGCTTTTCAAGCGTTAGGTATTGCAATCGCGCTAGAGGGGCAACCTGGACTAGTTTTAGAGCCAGGTATGGCATTTAGATTAACTGCTGTGATCACGCTAGTTAGTGGCACTATGTTTATTATGTGGTTAGGTGAGCAGATTACTGAGCGTGGAATTGGTAATGGCATTTCTATTATCATTTTTGCAGGTATTGTTGCTGGTTTACCTAGGGCCGTTGGATCAACTGCCGAGATGGTGAATACTGGTGCTTTTAGTGTACCTTTAGGATTCTTCTTATTGGTGGCAACAGTACTAGTTACTGCGCTTGTTGTTTTTGTTGAGCGTGGCCAACGTAAGATTACTGTTAACTATGCTAAGAGACAAGTTGGCAATAAGGTGTATGGCGGCCAAACAACGCATTTACCATTGAAGCTTAATATGGCTGGTGTTATTCCTCCAATTTTTGCCTCAAGTATCATTTTGTTCCCTGCAACGCTTGCAGGATGGTTTGGAAGTAGTGAGAAGATGTATTGGCTAAAAGATGTTGCTGCGGCACTGTCTCCAGGGCAGCCTATATACATTCTATTTTTTGCAACAGCTATTGTATTCTTTTGTTTCTTTTATACTGCTTTACAGTTCAATCCAAAAGATACTGCAGATAACTTAAAGAAAAGTGGTGCATTTGTTCCTGGTATTCGTCCAGGTGATCAAACGGCTAAATATATTGATCGAATCATGGGTCGCTTAACATTAGTTGGTGCTGCTTACATAACATTAGTTTGCTTGCTTCCAGAGTTTTTGATTTTGAAATTTAATACACCTTTCTACTTTGGTGGTACGTCATTGCTGATTATTGTTGTTGTTACAATGGATTTCATGACTCAAGTGCAGTCACATTTAATGTCACAACAATATGAAGGGCTTTTAAAAAAGGCCAACTTCAAAGGTAATTCACAAAATACCAAATAGTTTTAATTGTGTTTAGTTGTAAATGGTAATAATTAATCTAAGAAAATGTAGTTTAAGAAGTGATGGAGTGATAAATGAGAGTTCGTGCATCAGTAAAACCGTTATGCCGTAATTGTAAGGTTGTTCGTCGTCGTGGAGTGGTACGCATTATCTGTACAGATCCTCGTCATAAACAACGTCAAGGTTAATTGATTAAGTTCAACAACCAAATTAGTGACTAGTAATTTTAATCACTAATTGAGATGGTCACTTATTATAGTGATCAGAAGATAAGCTAATTGATAAAAATTGGTTTTACTGTTAAACTCTGCGGCTTTTTTAAAGCTATAGACTTATAAGTAAGCCTAAATTTTGGAGTAAGGTATGGCTCGTATTGCAGGGGTAAATATCCCAAATAATAAACACACTGAAATTGCATTAACTGCAATTTTTGGTATTGGTCGTAATACAGCACAAAAAATTTGTGTTGCTGCTGGCGTGTTAGCTTCAGCAAAGATCAAAGATTTGAACGATGCAGACGTTGAGAAATTACGTGAAGAAGTTGCTAAGTTTAAAGTAGAAGGTGATTTACGCCGTGAAGTTTCGATGAACATTAAACGTTTAATGGATCTTAACTGTTACCGCGGTGTTCGTCATCGTCGTGGTTTACCTGTTCGTGGTCAACGCACTAAAACAAATGCGCGTACACGTAAAGGTCCGGTCAAGGCTATTAAGCAAGCTAAGTAAACGAGTTTAAAATTTAGGTTTACAAATTTTAGTTTAACAAATTTTAGTACGAATTATTGGTAAGGAAAGTGCAACATGGCAAAAGCTAATGTACGCGTAAGAAAGAAAGTTAAAAAGAATATTGCAGAGGGTATAGCTCATGTACATGCTTCTTTTAACAACACTATCATCACCATTACGGACCGTCAGGGCAATGCCTTGTCTTGGGCTACTTCTGGTGGCCAAGGCTTTAAAGGGTCGCGTAAAAGTACACCATTTGCAGCTCAGGTAGCCGCAGAAGTTGCTGGTAAATCAGCGCAAGAAAATGGTGTGAAGAATTTAGAAGTGCGTATTAAAGGCCCAGGCCCAGGCCGTGAATCTGCTGTGCGCGCACTTAATGCTGCTGGTTTTAAAATCACCAGCATTACTGATGTGACGCCAGTGCCGCATAACGGCTGCCGTCCACCTAAAAAACGCCGAATTTAAGCTGAGCTTATAGCTCGCATAGTAGAGATAACAGGAGAATCCCTTGGCTAGAAATTTAGACCCTAAGTGTCGTCAGTGTCGCCGTGAAGGCGAAAAGCTTTTTTTAAAAGCTGAAAAATGTTTCACCGACAAATGTGCAATTGAAAAACGTAATTTCCCACCTGGTCAGCACGGTCAACGTCGCAACCAACGTCTTTCAGATTATGGTGTTCAATTACGTGAGAAGCAAAAAGTACGTCGTATTTATGGTGTATTAGAAGCGCAATTCCGTAGCTACTACGCAGAAGCTGATCGTAAAAAAGGCATTACAGGTGAGAACTTGTTGCAACTTCTAGAGTGTCGTTTAGATAACGTTACTTACAGAATGGGCCTAGGCGGTTCACGTACTGAAGCGCGCCAAATTGTGCGCCATAACAGTATATTAGTGAATGGTCGTCGCGTGAATATTCCTTCATTCCAAGTTAAAGCTGGTGATGTTGTGAGTGTAGCTGAAGCTTCTAAAACACAATTGCGTATTAAAGGCGCACTTGCAGCTGCAGAGCAACGTGGTTTTCCAGCATGGATTGAAGTGGATGTTAAAGCGCTTAAAGGTACATTTAAAGCTAAGCCACAGCGAGATGAGTTGCCTTCAACAATCAATGAGTCATTGGTGGTTGAGCTTTACTCTAAATAACTAAACAAGTTAGTTGGTTAGTCCAGCTTACTTTGTGTCATCGCTAATAAATTTAATACAATTTATTAGCGATGGCAGAATATATTAATAAAAGGTATAACTATGCATAACAGTCCTACCGAATACTTAAAACCACGTGTTGTTGATGTTGAGGTGTTATCACCTTTACGCGCACGTGTAACGTTAGAACCAATGGAGCGTGGCTTTGGCTATACTCTTGGTAATGCTTTGCGTCGTGTTTTATTATCTTCAATTCCTGGCTTCGCTATTACAGAAGTTAAAATTGATGGTGTAGTGCATGAGTATTCAACTTTAGATGGCGTTCAAGAAGATGTAGTCGATATTTTGCTAAATCTTAAAGGCGTTGCTTTAAAGCTAAATACTAAATCTGAAACTATTTTGACTCTAAA
>CAINWC010000015.1 GCA_903854305.1 uncultured Pseudomonadota bacterium
ATTGCTGCCTGATACTTAGTAGTTAACACGCGCTTATCACTCCAACTCCGTACGTACAGCTAACCGTCTATAGCGTAATTACCTATAAAATTTCCGTTTCACTATCACATCATAATCAACATTGAATACTAAGCAAAATATGCGCCTGATATAATTTTACTTACAATTCAATAAGTTAAATTAAATTTAACGAGATAAGCAAAGGGTTAAAAATTATTTTGTAGCTATTTAACTACATGCTTTCAAGTTTGATTTAATAACTTACTGATTGCATTTATCTTTGAATTGCGTAGCTAATTCACTACCCTCCCTAGTATTACTGTGGCAATCACCGGCACCTAAAATATTTCGGAGAAATCTATTATTACAATTCAAATTCACCCATAGGTACCGCGCCATTTTGTTGCACTTGGTCGCTTACTTTTCCACCCGTTTGAACTGATGAGACATCTGTATTGATAAGGTTTTGAATAACGTCAATATTGTTATTCAATGCAACATCTATCAAGGTGAAGTTTTGCTTGGTAATATCATTTTGATGCACGCGCATCAGCAAGTAAGTGAGCTCATCTTGTGATAAATCAGTCAAATCTATTGTGGCTACATTGGTAGCCAAAGCAACACCGGCTTTACCAAAGTTTTTCTTACCGATTTGTACAGGCTTATATTCAGACCTGATTTTGACATGCATAGACACAGGTATGCGCTTAAATAGCGCCTGTCTATCTTCTTCAGTATGTATATAGCCTTCTATATACATACCCCTTGCTGCGGCTTCCAGCCAGACTTGCCTACGAAAAAACTCGGTCCCCGTTACCTTGATAGCACCCCAACCTCTTAGCTGGGCAGTCTGCACCAACGATTCTATGACAACAGCACTATTGGAGGTGGTGTTTAAAATTTGGTCATTATTTTCAACAGTTACATTTTTAGCAGTATGGCCAAGATGGATGCCACCTGCAGCCATATCAAAATTTTGTTGAATGGCTAAATTTTGCCTGAAAGTTTGATTTTCGTTAGTCGGACCAGTGTAATGATGAATGTGCTTTATAGCATTATTTGTAATCGCAGGTGATGAACCTCCTTTGTTTGACACAAGCTTGAGAATAGCTGATAAATCTTTTTGATCATCTCTGGGGAGCAAACTTAATGCGGTCTGCACTGAAATTAAACGATGTTGATGTCCATCACGCAAAAATAATATTTTTGAAATTTCATTCTGAATTTGAGTAACGGCAACCCACAGCTGACTTTCTGCTACGGGCTTTCCATCCAATGGATAAATTTTGATAATACGCACATGTTGCCCAGTTGCATCTATGGCATCGTTAGCAGAGTTTGCGTCAGTATTATCCATAAATCTTTAGCTACACTTGCATCCCCATTGCTCGACATAAGTCATCAGCGTAGGCTTTTAGTGCTGCCTCTCCCATTTCACCCGGCAGTGGTTTTTTTACTGAAGAAAAATCTACCGCAAAGTCTTCTAACTTAAGATTACCTAAGTTAGATATATCTTCGGCGGTAACAGGTCGTTTAACCGTAGTCATGCCTCCTTTAGAAGGTGCAGTAACAGTAATTGGCACATCTCCGCCAATAGCAATGTGATGCGCATCAAGATCAATCAGCGGCAATTTTGCTGCCAACTCACCAGAGCTAATCACGTCATCCATTTGTTTTTGTGTAGGCAATTTACCGCCCAATTTTCGCAGTGTCTTGGAGATTTTCTTCAATCTGTCAATAAATACAGCATCCTTATAGTAGACAACTTTATCTGCAAGAATCGGTGGTACATTCTCCATAATAATCAATTCACGGCGCTGCCCAAGGCTGGTAATCTCCTGAGGTAACATCAAGGCACGCTGCTGCTCTGAAGTGGTATTCGAATCATTATCTTTATTAAAGAGTTTTCTAGATCTGGATTGAGATTGGGTTTTAACCGTTTCATAGCCTAGCCACTCTGAAATATCTTTAGCCGCTTGTGTTTCAGAGGCTTTAGGTGGAAAAATAATATTTAGCGCATGATTGGTTGTAAATGTTTGAGCGGAATCTGCACCATACACATCCACCAATTGAGCAGGACTTTGAATGATTGGCAACATCCGCAAACCATAACCAGCAATATAGCTAATGCCTTTTGACAATATGCCAATTTTTCCAATCGCTGTAAATTCATCCATTAACAGCAAACAGCTATATTTGATCTGTTTATTTTGATTTGGAAGTTCACGTGTATTAAGGTCTATCAATTGCTGAAAAAATAGGTTTAGTAGCGGTGCCATACGCTCTAAGTTGTCTGGTGTTACACCAAGGTAAACTGACATGCGTTTTTTTCGTACCTCACGCAAATCAAAGTCGTTTGCACTAGTGGCCGCATCTACCAGTGGGTTCATCCACAACTCCAAGCGAGAACGGAACGAGGTCATAATGCCAGCCCGAGTATTCTCGGCAGAGATCGAGATATAACTGTTGAGCGCTCGCACACATGCGCCTGAAAGTGGGTTCCCTGCAGCCACTCGATCGTTAATGATTGCGGCAAAGTAATGAGAACCATCGCCATCTTTGAGCGTTTCCCTCACGACCTGTCCCATGGTCATTGGCTTTTCAGGTGTTTCAGCGAGATAAAGGACAATACCCAAAAATAAGCTACGTGGTGATGCGGTCCAAATAACATCAGTTCCTTGAACATCAGGAAACAGCATGTTGGAAATTTTTTGTATATCATCGATGCGGAAGTTTGGATCAGAGCTAACATAGGCCAACGGGTTGTATCGATGCGTACGATAATCTGCTGCTGCAGGATTAAATAAATAACACTCTTGACCGTGCTTTTTCCTATAGCCACTGGTGATATCCCAGTTTTCCTGTTTAATATCAAGTACAACGACACTATCCGGCCAATTTAACAAGTTTGGAATCACAATACCAACACCCTTACCGCTTCTGGTAGGGGCAGATATAATGGCATGTTGCTGACCGGCGAACATCAAGTAGCGCGCCCCTAACTGACCAACGATAATCCCTTTATCGCCTAGTAATCCAGCCTTTTGAATTTCAATGCGTTTCGCGAATCTGGCTTCACCAAATTGTTTTTTTCTATTGGGCGAGAAGAGCATCGCCAATATAGGCGCGACAATCACAGCAAGGGCTATTCCACTTGCTTTGTAAATCCAGGCAAGAACTACTGGGTTTTCTCTATAGTAATACCAGTATTGGTATAGAGTTAGTATTGACGCATTATTGGGATCTTTTTTGAAAGCAATTAATAAAATAGCCCCAGCCACAAACAGCCATAAGGCAACTAACGCGACGAGTAATAAGAAAAATGCAAGCTTACCCCAACGAGTATGAAATAAATTTCTGAAACTCATGTTATGCCAAACGGTCAGATTGACGTCTGCCACCATTGAAGTGCTGTACTATACGATCAGTTAATGTAGCTTTTGTACGTTCCTGAACATGCTCTTGAGTATGCTCAGGAGAATGTACCTGACCTGCATTCATTTGTTTACGTTTAAAATCCGGGTCATAATAAAATTCGCGGAGTTTACGTTTGTGATAAAAAAGTATGATATCCAAGGTAGTATATAAACGATTTTTAATGTAAGTTGTGTCTAAATGCGCCCCAGTATGGCTATCTTTGATCAAAGCGGTAAGCTGCTCAAACGCCTCAAATGCGCCATTGGCATGCATCGTAGAAATTGAACCAGGGTGCCCGGTATTGACGGATTTAATAAACTCCCACGCTTCATCACCGCGCAACTCAGCCAGCAAAATTCTATCAGGCTTCATGCGCAGGCAAGATGCCAAGGCCTGCTTCGGAGTTACCTTGGACCCACCTTCGTCCTCACGCGCGTAAAACAAATGAACTTTATTCGGGTGCTGATTCAAAAAAAGCTCATGCACATCCTCAATAGTGATCAATCGTTCATCTTCAGGAATACTGCGAGTTAAACTTTTAGTAATAGTAGTTTTACCTGAGCCAGTTTTACCTACTATGAGAATGTTTCTGTGTGAGCGTACGGCAAGATCCAAAAACTCCTTAATTTTGCCTTCGCCCTTCAGCGCCAATAACTCATGCTCAAAAGGTTTTAAGCCAGAGTCCATATATGCTACTTCTTGAAATGCACCTTCAATATCCAGCTCATCGAGGGTTTTATCTATCATACTTGGCTTACGAATAGTGATAGAAACTGTATTAGGCTCACAAGCAGGAGGGATAATCACTTGAACCCGCTCACCATTTGGCAGTGCAGATGAAAGCACAGGCTTATCCGCAGAGATGGCCTTGCCGTTAAAGCTGGCGATTAAAGTGGCTAGTTGACGACAATGGCTAAAGGAAAGCTCTGGCACTTCATATCTTTGCCAACCTGCATTTCCTTCAGTCCATATTTCACGCGGTCGATTAATACAAATTTCAGTTAACGAAGTGTCGTTAATAAACTTTTGCAGTGGCAATAGATACTCATCCAACATCTCTGACGACTGTACATCGTCATATTTTATATGTGCTTTTGACACTTACTACTCTTTCAGCTCTAAACCATAAACACTAGAGAAGTCTAAGTCTCTTGCCACCATAATTTGAATATGGTCACCCTGATTCACATATAAAGTTGGCGGGATGTTAACGGTATTTTTGAGAATTTCAGTAGCAATTTGATCTGTACCACCTCCACCAATAGTAATTGATGAAGTGTTATTTTTTTGTGCTGCAGTAATTCCATCTTTTATCAAACTCATAGTAATTGCAGCACCGAACCTTTCAAAAAAATGCCTATCAACCCAGCCAGAATGTCCAGACCTACCAAGAGTATCTGTACCTGGTGAATCAAGTGAAACAATCACTCCATTAGGTGTTTTAGCACGGGTCCATAAAACAAAAATTCGTGCTTGGCCTGCAGTAATTCCGCCTTGATATTCACCAACAATTTGAGATCCCCGATCTAACAATACAACGTGTCCATTATCAGAATAAACATCTCTAGTTAAGCGGCAAGTTGTTAAGCCAGGCACAGTACTATCAATAGCAGTTTCTAAAGCACAATCTAAAGCGGTACCTTTTGTAATTAAATAATTACGATCTGGTAATAAATTAGCCGAGACTCCAGGTGAAACAGTAGTTTTTAGCTTCAATGCTAAGGGACTAGGTGCTTCTGGTTTTTCTGTTGTCTTTGCTACGTCACTATTACTTACCGCCTGTGATGTGACTGCCGATGAACCAGTTCCACCGACTAGAAGGCCTCCCCCCATTTTTCGATCTAACCAAGTAGGCATTGTTCGCTTATTAGCTTGTTGACCCGCATTTTGCAATGGAATAGGTTGGGATATACCTTGTAGGCGCTGAGATGGTAGCAGCTCAACTGGTGTCAGCTCGGCCGGTGGTGAAGGCTGCGGAAGTTCCGGCATGACCAGCGGAGGTAAGTGACTTGCAATCTCCACATTTTTTGGTTTATCTTCAACTTTTTTTGGGTCAGTATTAATGTAATATACCATCGCAAGGCCCGCAGCAAGCAATGTTGCAAAACCTAGCATATCAACTAATTTACTTTTCCCTTTGCGCCGATTTACAGATGGCAACTCATCATCAATAATATTTTCATATTCTTCTTGTGGCCTCCCTAATACAGGCACATCTGCATGTACATTACGTGTATTCGCGCTATTAATTGATTTATTTTTATTAAGTATATTATCTAAAATACCCATTATTTTTTCTCCTTGATTACGCGCTCAACATCAGGAGCTATGGTACGAGCGGTGTTGTCGGCACCCCCATCAAGGTTAAAAGCATCATTACGAATACATACTACAGCATCTCCTTTACGAAGCTTTAATTTAGAAACTACGCGATGAATAATGATAGTATTACCTTCTACATTCGTGTTGATCAGCGCCTCTTTACCTGCCTCATCAACAGAATAGACAGCTGGCATATCACGGTTATTACTAAAAGCTAGGTACGTAAAACGACCATCATCACGAGCAGCTGTAGGACTTATTTCTGGCGAACCTGCCATCCAATAATCATAATTTTGCTGCTCTAATGGGAAGTCTTTCTGCCCAACGTAATCAATAGCACCGTCTTTAGTTATATTAGAAAACTTAGATTTAATATGATCAAAACGATGTTTGGTTTCTTCAATTTTGGCTTTTTCTGCCTGCTCTGCGGCCAATTTAGCGGCTTCTTGTTCTGGGTAACGGAACGAAACTCCATAGACCAAATTTGGATCTTTCCAAGCCGAAACATCTTTAGTAGACCTTGGCGCAACAACCAATGCAAAGTTATAAACGCGTTTATCAGTAACAACCGTTACATTGGTATCGGCTTTTCTTGCTTTTGGTTTAATAAAAAGATGATTACCACGCGGCACGATAATCCATGCCTGATCATCTCCAACTGCCACG
>CAINWC010000016.1 GCA_903854305.1 uncultured Pseudomonadota bacterium
CAAGTATTACGTTATCTCTTAATAGCTTCATGCAGAGCAAACTTATAAAACTTTTCTTAATTTTGTAATTATGGTTATCTACGAAGCACGACAATGGGAGAAATGCAAATGGAATTTATCGGATTTATCAAACAAAGAAAGCTGCATTACTAAATTTCCCTCACTACGGGAACATTTTGCAGTTTTAGAAAAGGCTTACTACGAAATTGAAGAACCGGGCATTAAGTTTGAATCATTAGTAAGGTATATAGCATTGGTTTATCATAGATACTCGCCCTATGCAGTTCATCAACAGGATATAGTAGCCCGTAAGTTTGATGTATGCGAGTTTATTGGACTTAATATCAAGTCTGACAATATCAAAAAAATAATAGCTAACAAAGTAGAGTTTGTAAACTACGCAGCACTACATTTTTTAAAGCACGAGGCAAATATGGCTTGGCTAGAATTACAGGTTTATTTGGAATCGTATTATCAAATCATGGGGGCATTGATTGATGGACGCGAAGCAACAGGCAATAAAACAGTAGTTGATACAGCTAAGACTAAGTTAGCCATTGTAAAAGACGTGAACGAAATAAAGTCTAAAATTGATTCCTTGAGTATTCAGATATTTAACAATGATAACGAATTACTGAATCATATTGAAAAATTTAAAGAAGCAGAGAAACAAGATTTTTTGATACATAGCCCAGAAGATTATTCTAAGAAAAAGAAGGCTGCGTGAGAAAAATAAAGTATCAATATGAAGATGTTGAACGAAAGGTAATTTTACTTTCTGATTTAGAAGATATCGAGCCTTATCGTATTGAATTGCCGAATGCCCCAAAACCTGAATTTATAGGAAACTTTGGCTTGCCTAAAGAACAACAGTTTTTTCAAAAAGAACGAATACCATTAAAGATTTGGCAACTAAACAAAGCAGTTAACTCCGGTGAAATAACACGCGACCATGCTTTTGCGGCAGTTAAAAAAGACTCTGAATTGAGTGAGTTTGTTGCTTCGCAGTGGCGTAAACGAGAACAAGGGGATTGGTGCTATATTTATGGCAAGCCCTATTACCTAACCGGAACATATTGGTTTTTCTTGAACTACTATCAAATGGATTTGAGTGGGAAAGTAGGAACTCCATTATTCAGAGATACGCAGTGGGAAAAATCTTTATGGTGGAAGTTTTGCATTGAAGATAAAGACAATGTTTATGGCGGTATAGATTTTACTCGGAGAAGGTCTGGTAAAACTTTTTTTGCTGGAAATATCTTGGTTGAATATGCTACCAAAACAGCGCAATCCTATAATGGCATTCAGTCAAAAAGCGAAGATGATGCTTCTGCGTTATTTAAAAAGGCTGTGTTATTTCAGCTTAAAAGAATACCATTTTATTTTTTACCGGAACACGATAAGTTAACCAAGCAGAATAGCAGGGTTGAATTTGCAAGTGATAATATCGAAACTTCATTTGAAACTGCTATTGATTTTAAGTCTACTACTGCAACAGCTTATGACGGACAAAAATTA
>CAINWC010000017.1 GCA_903854305.1 uncultured Pseudomonadota bacterium
GCATACCTACACCAACGATAGAAACTTTAGCGATTTTGTCATCGCCACTGATTTCACGGGCGCCAATATGGCTTTGCACCTTATCGCGGAGGATAGACAAAGCTTTATTCATTTCATTTTTATGTACGGTGAAGGTGAAATCAGTCGTACCATCAGCGCCTGTGTTTTGAATAATCATATCAACATCAACATTGGCTTCTGCAATTGGGCCCAATATTTGGTAAGCGATGCCTGGTTTGTCTGGAACACCCAGTACAGTGATTTTTGCTTCATCGCGGTTAAAGGCGATGCCTGATATAACGGGTTGTTCCATGTTATCTTCTTCCTCAAATGTAATGAGTGTGCCGTCGCCTTCTTCTTCAAAACTAGAAAGCACACGTAATTTAACTTTGTATTTGCCTGCAAATTCAACGGAGCGTATTTGCAGTACTTTAGATCCTTGGCTTGCAAGCTCAAGCATCTCTTCAAATGTAATTGATTTTAAACGGCGCGCTTCAGGCACCATGCGTGGGTCCGTGGTGTAAACACCATCAACATCGGTATAGATTTGGCACTCATCCGCGTTAAGTGCGGCTGCTAATGCAACACCAGTCGTATCAGAACCACCGCGACCTAACGTGGTGATGTTGCCATTCTCATCAACGCCCTGAAAGCCAGCGACTACGCATACATAGCCAGCATCTAAATCAGCTTTTAGATTTTGCTGATCAATATTGATGATGCGTGCTTTAGTAAATGCATTGTCCGTTAAAATTTTAACTTGTGCGCCTGTATAGCTTTTTGCTTTTATGCCAAGCTCAATTAATGCGAGCGCTGTCATGCCGATGGTGACTTGCTCACCTGTCGAAATGATCATGTCTAATTCGCGCGGATCAGGCTCAGGCATCAGCTCTTTTGCTAGCGTAATTAGCCGATTGGTTTCACCAGACATGGCTGAAACGACGACAACGATTTGATGCCCCATTGCTTTGTAACGAGCAACGCGACGAGCTACATTACGAATGCGCTCTGGATTAGCGACTGAAGTGCCGCCGTATTTTTGTACGATTAGTGCCATTTTTGACTCTTTTTAATTTAAGCTATTTTGGAATTTACAAAATTTATTGTACTACCTTGGTTTTATTACTTAGCTAATTTTACTGGTAATCCAGTCATTTACACTCGCCAACGCTTTTGGTAATTGGTTAGCATCCGTACCGCCAGCCATCGCCAAATCTGGTTTTCCGCCACCTTTGCCGCCGACTTGCTGCGCTACAAAGTTAACTAAGTCACCAGCCTTGATTCTAGCCGTTAAATCAGCGGTTACGCCAGCAGCTAAACTTACTTTTCCATCATTAACGCTTGCCAGGACTATCGCGGCTGATTTTAGTTTATCTTTTAGCTTATCCATCGTTTCACGCAGCGATTCTGCATTGGCACCATCTAGCGTGACGGCTAAAACTTTAATGCCTGCAATTTCAATGGCTTGTGACACTAAGTCATCACCTTGGCTACTTGCCAATTTTGATTTTAAACGCGCCAATTCTTTTTCTAGTGATTTTGCATGTTCAGCTAATAGCGCCACTTTATTCGCCAGTTCGCTAGTAGGTGCTTTCAGTGCGCTTGATAATTGCTCAATTAAATGCTGTTGTGCGTTGATTAGTTTTAGCGCGCCGTTGCCGGTGGTGGCTTCAATTCGACGTACGCCTGCGGCAACGCCCGACTCACTGACGATTTTAAATAAACCAATATCACCCGTACGGCCTACGTGCGTGCCACCGCAAAGTTCACGTGAGCTACCAATATCCAGTACCCGTACTTCGTCACCATACTTTTCGCCAAACAGCATCATCGCACCAGTTTTCTGTGCAGATTCAATATCCATCACACGCGCCTGACAAACGGCATTGGCCAAAATTTCAGCGTTAACAATCTGCTCGACTTTTGCGATTTCATCGTTAGTCACTGATGCATTGTGTACAAAATCAAAACGGGTTTTATCGCTATCGACCAATGAGCCCTTTTGCTGCACATGCTCGCCCAACACTTCACGTAAGGCTTTGTGCATCAGATGGGTAGCGGAGTGATTGCGCATGATATTGGCGCGAGCTTGCATATCGACACGTGCGGCAATATGGTCGCCCACATTTAAAACACCAGTTTTTAAGATGCCGTGATGACCAAATACATTGGCTTGAATTTTCTGTGTGTCTTCTACCGCAAAAATACCGCTGCTGCCTTTTAACTCGCCACAATCACCAATCTGACCACCAGACTCCGCATAAAACGGTGTGTTATTGAGTACTACCACACCTTGCTCACCTTCGTTTAATTGGTTCACAGCTACGCCATCTTTGTATAGTGCGCTGATTTGGCCTGCTGCATCTAAGGTGTCGTAGCCAAAGAAAGTCGTCGCAATGCCATCGTACTCAAGATTCGCGGCCATTTTGAACTTGCCAGCAGAACGCGCTTGTTCTTTTTGACGTGTCATTGCGGTATCAAATGCAGCGCTATCCACTGATACATTACGTTCGCGACAGATATCAGCCGTTAAATCGAGTGGAAAGCCAAAGGTATCATGTAGTTTAAAGGCAAGATCACCATTAAACGTTGTCGCACCTGCTTTTTCCATAGCGGCAAGTTCTGTTTCCAAAATTTCCATGCCGTTTTCAATGGTTTCAAAGAAGCGGTCTTCCTCTTGTTTTAGAGTTTCTTTGATTTTATTTCTATTAGCAACTAACTCAACATATGCTGTTCCCATCAGAGTAACAAGTTCGTCTACCATTTTATAAAAGAATGCTTTACGAGCACCCAATTTATATCCATGCCGAATTGCTCGACGAATAATACGACGCAAGACATATCCACGTCCTTCATTGCCTGGAATTACACCATCAGCAATCAGGAATGAGCAGGCGCGTATGTGGTCGGCAAGTACTTTAAGCGAAGGGCTATCTAGTTCTACTGTTTCGGTTACAAATGCTGCAACGCTAATTAAGTCTTTGAATAAATCAA
>CAINWC010000018.1 GCA_903854305.1 uncultured Pseudomonadota bacterium
ATGAAGAATCCACATAAAGAGCGCCTTTATCACCGCATGAGGCAATACCATCGTCACCATCAGTGGCGGTTGGACAACGGGTTGATGATCCCGCATATGTACCCCAATCCAATAAATCTGTCCTGGTGGGATGATGTTGGTTTTATTTTGAATGGGCGCCGCATCATGGTTTGGTGGGTGCATCCGCGCATGCAATATGCAGACGCTATTAATGATCTGGCTTGGCAAGAAGCTGGCGATCCACCGTTTTACAGTGCTGATCTATTAGAAGCCAGCGAAAAACAATGGAAGAAAGTTGGGCGTTCACGAAAAAAAGGGACTTCTTACCTGATGCGTCAGACGCCAGATGCTCAACGGGCTTACTACGACAAACTGAGCGGCATCAAAATGCGCATGCAATCTGAAGGCATTGATTTACTTGTTCGTCCATCACTGTCAGTAGAAATCTTACCTTGGTGCAGGGGAGTCAGTCTCTGCGTTCCACTAGAGGTGCGTGATAAAAAAGAGTTAAGTGAACTGGCTGCACTTGCGAAGCGACTGATTAAAGGCGAAAAAACTTTAAGCAAGGAGTTCTCTGGACACCAATATGGACGAGAGGATTGGCTATTGGAAGCTGATTTGCGCATCAAAGACAGAAAAACAAGGGAGTAACCGTGTCATTGCGGCACGACGAAAAGTGTCTAATCCATCTAGCATAACAGTGATGGAAGCGATAGCTAAAATGATTAATTTAAAAAATTAATGGACCCAAGGAGCCTTTAATTTGATACTAACCGAATCTCTTGAAATCTCTGCATAACTTTCGCCACTTCGGTGTATACAGAGATGTAAAATTATAAATCATTTATCAGAATAAAAAGTTATCTATATTTATGAGTAGTGAGTATGCTCCCAAATGCTCAACTGCCTCAGGCCGTGGCACGCTGACTATCGAGATAGTCACAAACATGAATAAGACCATCAACCTGTTTGATATGAGCAATGGGAGCTTGTTGATTGAATGCCTTGCTGGGTGAGGTCAGCCAATCTTCTGCAAGGTTGTCATCATAACCTACAAGCGAAAGTAAGGAATGATAGAAGTGAGTAAAATAGGTGGATAACTCCCATTCCTTGCTGTCTTCTGGAATGAAGTATTTTTGGTTAAGTAGCAGTGACGATGTTGGCTGGCTAAATCTTAGTATCTCATCAAGTTCAGCCGCGCTGATTTTCAATCGCAATGCAGACTCAACAACAGCCTGACTTAACACTCTCGAACGGTCTGACGTAGGTTTCATTTTAGCGTTCATAGTGGTCGATTCACAGGACAATCAGACGCTTTTTAGCTTTTGCTTAGTCAGTTTCTCCGCAATTCTCCGTTGCGAATTTTCCCACAACTCAGCTGCTTCCTTTGGTGGAAAACCAAGATCAAGAAAGATGTTTGTGCCTGGTTGAGTGATATGACTTGAGCCATGAAACTCTGAATCTGTTTTAACTGGTTTGTTTTTCAATTTATTCATACCGCTTTTCATCAATCATTATTGAGTTGTAACCGACTCTGGAGACCATGTGCGGGACGTAAAGCTTACAACCTATAAAAATTATACAACTTTTTATAAGTTGGCTTAGAAAATTCAGTACTACGGAATTTCCGGACAACTGCCGCAGATGGAAAACAGTACAAGACCAACCATTATAGCCTTGATGCTATTATCGCCATCGGCCACGCTCGCTTTGCCGTCACCGCCAGCGCCTCTAAGGGAGAAGGCAACATGCTCTCCAAGCGCAATCTAGGTAAAGACAATTATTACCTCGATGATGCGCTACTGCACAATCTCAGTACACAAAGCGCAGAGACAGCAAAGATATGAAGAACACGCACACAATAAAGCGACAAAAATTGTGCATATGCGAAAAACATGCACACAAAAATGTGTTTTCTTGTGAATGTTCTCAAAACGTATCACTAAAACTAGCTTTTCTTGTGTATGTAAGCTTGAACGAGGCTGAGTAATGAGTTGGCTTATTAAACAGTTATCCTTCTCAATTTTTCGTTTCCAATACACATAATTGAACAAGGCATCCAGTTCATTAAAATCGGCCAGTCCCAGCTCAGCCCTCACCTTAGACTCTTTACTAGCAACTTATGGGGTCTACCCCAAGCAGGTTAAATTGATGGGTTCTTAGTAAATTTTATTGAATTATCGACAATATCTAACGACAATTCGTCACCTTCAACCCAACCCATCAATGCTAACAGATCGTCTGGGAAGTTAATAATGGCATCCCCTGATCCATCGCCAGCATCAACCAAAGGGATCGTCTATTTTGTTTGTAAGTCAGTATTCATAACATCCCCAATCAAACAACACCACCATAGGCGATTGCACTGAGTACTCTCTTGACTTCTACAGCGCCATATTCAGATTTAGCGAGAGATATTGGGGTGTCACCCAAGGCGAGGTTTGCGCTGTTTAGCCAATGATTGGCTTTTGACTCAGTACCAAAAGTTTCAATAGCAAGAGTTTTAATCTCGGCTAATTGAAGTTGTGATTTAGAGCTTGTCTTCATGAGCAGGATTACCTAATGTACAAAATAGAGAGATCACAAGCTTTACACGGAATTAACCGACTCTGAAGACCGGTTGCGGGACGTAAAGCTTACAGCCTATAAAAATTATACAACTTTTTATAAGTTGACTAAGAAAATTCAATATTATTTTGAGTAGAATTTAAGTGGAAGCATATCCATGCCTACTTAGAAAAGAAGCATAACCGTGCCATTGCGGTACGGTTATGTTACCAGTCACACGAGGCAAGGTGGGATCTAGATAAATCAATTGATGACTTTAGGAAATTTATCGCAACTGATGCAACTGTTACAGTTTACAACCATAAACTACATCATGATGGTGAGCCAATTAGAGCGGCAATGATTGCTTACGATGATAAATATGACATTATTTTATTAGCCGGGCAGGATACCAATTGGCGTAGATTTGTTGAGTTTAAAGAACATTTTCATGTCATTTTAGATACATATGAC
>CAINWC010000019.1 GCA_903854305.1 uncultured Pseudomonadota bacterium
CGCTATGCTGAGGATGGTAAGCTTCATACTCAAGAAATTTACCTAACTCATCAATTTCGATTAGAACTCCACTACCAGCTACACTAGCCCAAATATTTTGGACTTCGTCAACAAGTAGAAGCACTTGATCCATTGAAATTCCATCCTTTGCACCTGCACGTATGCGCCTAACTAACCCATTATCAAGCCCCTCCCCCTCAATGGAAATCGCAAGTGATTCCAATATTTGTCGCGACAATGAAGCTGGAATGCCATTAATGGCAACGCGGAGGTAGCCCCTTTTATTACCTAAGGCTCGCTCATAGATAGGGTATATATTAGGGGCACAAGATTTGAGTTTGGCATTTGCAATTTTACGTGCATCACCTTCGACACCTAATAATGCAGAAAGAAATAAAGCAAAAGCTGATTTACCCGAGCCATAAGGACCGATTAACGCGAATGCCCTCTCATTTTGCTTTTGATTCAATCCTCCCGCAATTTGCTCCAAAACCTGAATCGCTTTTGAAGTCGGCAGGTATGACTTAATTAAGTCAAAGTTGTTACTATCTCGTTGTAAATTAATCGAACGTGTATAAGTTGAACGGATACGAATTTGATGATGTAAATTAGTCATTAATTCGCTCCCTTATAATATTCATGAATAACAGTGACTACGTCATCTGGTTTTTTACGAAGATAGAGCTGATGTAATCCGGCAGTTTCCCGAAGTTCATAATGTTTTGGATAGCTTTCAACAACACGATTTAGTGCTTCCATAAAGCCTTCTTCACTCAATCGATAAACTGCACCGGGAGCAACCCAACCATCACTGCCATATAAGAGCGAACGAATAGGGATTGCTGCCATTTCTGGCCTTGCACTAAAAATCTGTTGAAGTGCAAAATGCAATGCTACTGGAGGTAAAAATGGACGTATCGAACGCAGACTTTTATGACCGTGTCCACCATCTTTTTCAATGAGCTGAAGTTGCGCTAGAGGTGAATCTAAGTGTTCGTCAGCTTTTCCACTCACTGGCGCATACATCCTAAATAATGTTGAAATGTCAGACTTCAGTGTATTGATAGATCTATTTTGCTTTAATTCAGATGCAACAAATTCGCTCAATGCTTGGAGCGCTTCTTTATCTTGAAAACGAGGAATTTCGTAATGGTTGAAAAACCAAAAGTATCCGGTCGCTAGCTCAGCATTTGATGCTATTAGCCAATGTATAATCCACAGGGTTGCCTCATCTTCTAGGTATTGATCCCCGTCTTCACTTATTAGAGTTTGCCCAAGAGATGTAATAGTACCTAAACCGGGCTCAAAAGATGCAATACCTGTAACTCGCAACCAATATTGTAGAGCTCTTACCATATTACTACCTACTCCAAGTTCAATCATGGCGTCTTCTGTATTCGTAAAAATAGTTGGTGACTTCGTTAGCGCTTCAACCCCTTTTGTAATCCAGCCATATCGCATAGGAAAAGTTTCATGCTGTCCAAATGTCGCTTTATTTTTATTTAATTTCATTCAATTTCATCCAGTTTTTGCATGCGATGCACAGCTGCGACTATTCTCTCAACGGCGTACAAAATGTCGGCAACGATATGATTACAACTAAAACTCACTCTGACAGCACCATAAAGAGCATCACCCCCAATGCCCATGGCCCTAAGTACGTAAGAAGGATCTACAGTACCGGATGAACATGCCGAGCCAGATGAAATAGCAAGCTCATCTGACAGCTGATTTATCAGGGCGTCGCTGCTTATTTTTTCAATCGAAAAATTTATAATATATGGTGAGCAATTCAGCTGGTCACCGTGTAAATTAATATCAATATTTTTTTGTAGCTCTACTAGAAAAAAATTTTTAAGGAATGTCACATGGCTAAAATCTACATCTCGCCTTGCTGCTGCAAGGCAAAGCGACTCACTAAGACCCACTATTTGATGTGTTGGAAGAGTCCCTGGCCGCAGTGAAAATTCTTGCCCTCCACCAAACATAAGTGGTTTTAAGCGCAACATTCGACGATTTCTAACTATTAAGCATCCCACTCCTTTAGGTCCGTAAAATTTATGAGATGAAAATGACAACAAATCAATCGGAGTAGCGCTTAAATCAATTAAATATTTACCTGCAGACTGAGATGCGTCAACGTGGAATAAGACTCCGACCTTATTCAAATAATCAGCAATTGCACTGATAGGTTGCAACACTCCGGTCTCATTATTTATGTGCATAAGTGAAACAAGTAGCGTGTCAGGTCTAATTGCATTTTTTACCGATTCAGGCTCAATCCAGCCATCAGAATTTGGTAGTAAATAAGTGACTTGAAATCCTTCTGATTCCAAACTACGGCATGTATCAAGTACCGATTTATGCTCAATAGCGGAGGTAATAAGATGACGCCCTTTTGCTAAATGGGCAAAGGCAATACCTTTTATTGCTAAGTTGTTTGCTTCAGTTGCTCCCGAAGTGAAAATAACTTCAGACGCCTCGCAGTTAAGCTCTTTTGCGACATTACTACGAGCAGAGTGCACTGTTGCTGCAGCAATCTGACCAAGATGGTGATTAACAGAAGATGGATTTGCATAACAATCATTTCCC
>CAINWC010000020.1 GCA_903854305.1 uncultured Pseudomonadota bacterium
CAGATGGTACGTCCGGCAATATTATTACTGACGTCAGTGAGCAAATCCAAATCTTCCATCTTACCGTTACCGTTCACAATGCGGGTAATAATACGATAGACCCAGCCAGTGCCTTCACGGCATGGCGTGCATTGACCGCAACTTTCTTCATAAAAGAAGTAAGACAAGCGATGCAAGGCTTTTACCATACAAGTAGTGTCATCCATCACAATCATAGAGCCTGCACCTAGGCTAGATCTTGCTTTACTTAAGCCCTCATAGTCCATGGTAGCCGCCATAATCGCAGCAGCAGGCATTACCGGGGTTGACGGTCCGCCCGGAATGACTGCTTTCAGTTTGCGACCTTTCCAAACGCCGCCGGCCATCTCTAACAACTCAGTAAATGGTGTACCCATTTTCACTTCATAGTTACCGGGCTTTTCTACATGACCAGACACTGAAAATAATTTTGTACCGCCAGAGTTGGGTACACCAAGCGCGGCAAAGGCTTCACCGCCATGCTGCATAATCCAAGGAATACTGGTATAGCTTTCAGTATTATTAACATTGGTTGGCTTACCAAACACGCCATAACTGGCTGGAAATGGTGGCTTAAAGCGTGGCTGACCTTTTTTACCTTCGATAGACTCGATTAGCGCCGTTTCTTCACCACAAATATAGGCGCCGTAGCCATGAACTGCGTATAAATCGAAACTGAAATTGGTGCCAAATAAATTTTCACCTAAATAACCAGCGGCTTTTGCTTCATGCAAGGCAGCTTCAAAAGTATCGTAATCTTGCCAAATCTCGCCATGAATATAGTTGTACCCTACGCGCGCGCCTAAGGTATATGCGGCAATCGCCATGCCTTCAATCAACTGATGTGGGTTGTAACGAATAATATCGCGATCTTTAAATGTGCCTGGCTCGCCTTCATCAGTGTTACAGACCAAGTATTTTACGCCGTCAAAATAACGCGGCATAAAGCTCCATTTAAGCCCGGTAGGAAAACCTGCACCACCACGGCCCCGTAAACCCGAGTTTTTAACTTGCGTAATAATATCGGTGGCTTTTGTTTTTTCAGTAACGATACGCTTCAAAGCGGCATAGCCGCCAAGCTTGATATAGGTATCTAAAGAGGCCGGATTCGCTTCCGTAAGCGTCCGTAAACATAATAATGTCTGACCGCTTAAATCAGTCATCACGGGCTTACCAGCTTCATAACTTGTCGCTGGATTATTGATTGAGGCAGTCATTATTTCAACTCCTCCAGAATCGCATCCACTTTTTCTGGCGTTAAAAACTCGTGCATGGTGTGATTATTCACAAGCATCAACGGTGCACCACCGCAAGCGCCCATACACTCACCCTCTTTGAGGCAGAATTTGCCATCCGCAGTAATTTCATTAAATCCCACGCCTAGCTTTGCTTTCAGATGATCCACAATTTCATCGCTATCGCGCAACATGCATGAAATATTAGTACAAACAGTTATTTTGTATTTCCCAACCGGTGCCAAATCATACATATTGTAGAAGCTGGCTACCTCCATCGCGGCAATTTCAGGCATCTGTAAATACTGCGCGACTTCCGTGATACTTTCTTTCGAGAGCCAGCCACGTTCAGTTTGCACGATACGCAACGCACTCATCACCGCCGCCTGGCGCTGGTCAGCTGGGTACTTTGTCAGCTCGTAATCTATTTTCTCAATGGCTTGTGGGCTTAGCATTTTTGTTTATCAAACTCGTTTATCTATTAGATTTAATTATTTAGCAGACTTAGATTATCTGTCTTTGATTATCTGTCTATTTCGCCAAATACAATATCTTGCGTACCAATAATCGCGACCAAATCAGCAATCATATGACCGCGTGTCATTTCATCTAATGCGGCTAAATGCGGAAAACCTGGTGCACGAATTTTTAGACGGTACGGTTTATTAGCACCATCTGAAACCATGTAAATACCAAACTCACC
>CAINWC010000021.1 GCA_903854305.1 uncultured Pseudomonadota bacterium
AGACAAAAGATTGAGCCGGATCAAAAATCTCCAGTTATCATCAAAACCGTGCGAAATGAGGGTTACATTTTGGCAACATCAGTCAAGGTGGAAAGTCGATGATCAAAGCTTTTATAGGCTCCATGACTGCCAGGGTTTTTTTAATACTCGCTCTCGGAACTATTATTTCTGTAAGCTTGGTGATAGCGCTTGCAACCTATGAGCGCAGAGACTTAGAATCGCATATGCGTATGGTACGTACGGCAGAACGTGTAGAGCAAATCATCCAGATGCTAGATGCAACGCCTCAGGCTTCGCGTAGTGCTTTAGCCCATATTGCTGAAAAATACGGTATTAAGATTGATCTTACTACCGCCACAGAGCGCATCAGGAAATACCCGGCTACCGAATTTTCTGAGGTACTGAGACGGACACTAGGCGAGACTAAATCCATTACTGTCATAGAACGTGAGAGTAAAGATTGCCCCACTAGAAAGTCCGAGCGCGAGTCACAACTCAATCTGACACGCACTTGCCAAACGATATTGACCTCTCTGAAAGATGGCACTCCATTAAGGCTTGATGTTGTACATCGAGATCGGCTCCCAGTTCCTTTTCAAGGGAATTTCGTCAGAGATCTGATTTTGTTCTTGTTGGGAATTGTACTAATAGCGCTATTTGTCGCACACATGGCAACCAAGCCCTTACGCAGGCTTGCACAAGCAGCTCAAAATCTAGGGCGTAACATAGAGCATCCAGCCTTGTCTGAGCGTGAAGGTTCTACAGAAGTCAGGGAGGCCTCTGCCGCCTTTAATAGCATGCAGACCAGTATTCGCAACCACTTGCAGGAGCGAACTTACATGCTCGCTGCAATCGCGCATGATTTGCAAACGCCGTTGACGCGCCTCAGGCTTCGTCTGGAACAGGTCGCTGATGAAGACTTGCGAGCACGGTTGGTTGCAGATTTAACAGCCACACTAGCCATGGTCAAAGAGGGTTTGGATTTTGCTAGAAGCACTAATGCTGAAGAGCCATTTGAGCTTATCGATGTAGATTCACTTATCGAAGCCATTTGTAATGATGCGACTGATGCAGGTTCGGATGTCACCTATAGCGGCAAGATAGGTAAACCAATTCTGGCTTGTCCCCACATACTGCGCCGCTGTATTACCAATTTGCTGGATAACGCGATCAAGTACGGAGGATTTGCTCAGGTTAGTGTTCGTCAAGAGAATGCCAAAGTGATTATTTCAATTGTAGATGGCGGTCCTGGTATTCCTGATGATCAGTTAGAAACTGTATTTCAGCCGTTTAACCGCATTGAAAACTCAAGATCAAGGAGTTCTGGTGGTACGGGTTTGGGGTTAACCATCGCTCGTATTATTGCCGAAAGGCACAGAGGCTCAATCAAGCTAAGCAACAGCGGCGTATCTGGATTAGGGCTGAATGCAACACTAGAGCTTCCAGCTACATAAAATATATGCTCGTTATCATCCTGTTTAAATGACAGCGCCTTGACATTGAAGAAAAATACCATTTCATGGATGCGAGAAGAGTTGCTGCATCTGCTTTCAGTTTCAGCCACACTATCTGGCCTGTGCATCACCGTTGTTGCGCTGATGAATGCCTTTGAAAAGAAGGTTGCAGCGGCAACCATCGTTGATGATATGTTCGCTATTTGCGCACTTGTTTTTTTAATCTGTATGTACCTTATTTTTGCTGCTTTGCGAATGAGCAACACAGCATTGGCCGATAAACTTGTAAAGCTGATAGACATTCTCTTTCTACTAGGCATGACTTGTATGACGTTTGCTGGTTTTGTGATGGTTTACACGGTTTGGTAGCAGACTTGATAGAAATTACCCATTAATAAGCCGCTGCGTATTTTATGTACAGAAAAATTCTAATTGAACCGATACATAATGTTACAAAATTATAGGCAATTGAAAAAACCATGATACTTCTATATGGTCTAATCAATATAAGTGCTGAATTATTCAGTACTGCTAATGCAAGGAGTTAATCGTGAAGAATACTAAATTACTATGTGGACTTATGTTATTTGTGGGGATGGTCATTAGCGGCTCCGCTTTGGCTGATCGTGGACATGGCGGTCGTGGCGGTCATGGTGGGCATGTTGGTGTAGGTCTCTACTTTGGCGTACCTTATCCATATTCATATTACCCTTACCCATATCCTTACGCATATCCATATGGCTACTATCCGCCAGTGGTTGTAACGCCAGCGCAACCGCCTGTTTACGTGGAGCAGGGTGCTGGCGTCGCGCCACCTGCTTCTCAGCAAGCGCCAATCGCTTCGGATAATTATTATTGGTATCACTGTGACAATCCGAATGGCTACTACCCATATATTAAGGAATGTCTAGGCGGATGGCAGAAAGTAACACCAACGCCACCTTCTCAATAAGCATAAAAGGATAAAATCATGCGTACAAATATGAAGGTAATTTCAGTGCTGACATCAGCGGTTTTACTGGCGTCATGTGTTTCTGTGCCAAACGGTCCAAGCAATATGGCTTTACTTGGTACTGGCAAGAATTTTGATCAATTTAGGGGCGATGACGCTTCATGCAGGCAGTTTGCACAAGCGCAAATAGGCGGCGTCACTGCCAATCAGGCATCTAACAATAGCTTTGTCGAGAGTGCTGTTGTTGGCACCGTGCTGGGCGCTTTGATCGGTGCAGCCGCTGGTCGAGGGCGAGGTGTTGGAGCGGGTGCTGCAACTGGGTTGTTTGTTGGAAGTGTCGTGGGGGCAAACTCAGCCAACGAATCTTCATACGGCACTCAGCGACGCTATGATAATGCTTATACGCAATGTATGTATGCTAGTGGACATCGCGTGCCAGTTTCTGGGCATATTGAGCAACAGCCAGCGTATAGTCCGCCGCAAGCAAGACCTGCAGGTTACCCACCCCCACCTCCGCCCCCTGGATATATGCCGCCAGCACCGCAGGATGTACCTAGATAACTTTGTTTCGTCTTAGGGTCAAACGACTAATTTGTAATTTGTCAGTCTTTTGTAAGGATGGGTGGATTAGCATAAGCATGCAATATCCTTAATTACTTGGAGAAACCATATGAAGAAACTTTTAATTGCTGTTGTGATGACTGTTTGCTGTTTTAATGCTTTTGCTGGCACCCAAAATGACAAGATGAAAACCTGTAATGCGGATGCTTCGACCAAAGCACTGAAGGGAGATGAGCGAAAGGCCTTCATGAAAGACTGTTTATCTGCCAAGCCAGTTGAAGCCGTTCAATCACAACAAAATAAAATGAAAACCTGTAATGCTGATCCGAAAGCAAAAACACTTAAAGGTGATGAGCGTAAAGCCTTTATGAAATCTTGCCTTTCAAACAAATAAACGTTTGGCATGATGTGTGGCAAGAGCTCTTAGCGATCTAATTCTCAGCCACACGTCAAAATGATGAAAATGGAATAATTTAGATATGTGATTTTTTTTAATTACCATCCATCAAATGCATTTTTTAATTTTTATAAAAAGGTCTGTCCAATGCAATTAAGGTCTTTCATACGTTTTACCAGTTTAATTTTAGCGGTTTCATTTACGGCGCTGACATCTGTACTGACATTTGCAGCAGAAGATGCATCAATGCATCAGGTCTACCTTGCGGCTGAAGCCGGTAAATTTAATGAAGCTCAGGCCATGATGGATAAGGTGCTTCAAGACCATCCTAATAGCGCTAAAGCGCATTATGTTGAGGCGGAATTAAAGGCAAAACAAGGTCAATTAGCTGCTGCTCAAGATGAATTGAATACGGCTGATCGCTTACAGCCAGGACTGTCTTTTGCCAAACCACAAGCATTACAAAAGCTTAAAGCACTCATATCCTCAACACATTCAACGATACAATCTTCAGGCAATCAACACTATCAATCTTCCAGCAACAGCGGCACACCATGGGGATTGATTTTGTTAATGATAGGCTTGATTGCATTCATTTATTTTGCTGCAAAAATGATGACGCGTCGCAATCCGCCTTTGATGCCTGCGAATAACTATCCTGGTAGTGCTAACTTAAATCCACAACCCTATGCAGGTAACGCAGCCCCAATGATGGCACCCACTGCTGGAGGTGGAATGGGGTCGGGTCTTATGGGTAGTTTGGCAACAGGTGCCGCACTTGGTGCCGGCATGGTGGCTGGGGAGGCGCTGATGCATCATTTTACCGATGGTGAGCATAGTAGCAATGGCTTGATTAATGATGCTCAGGCGAGTAATAATTCATTGAACCAAGATGATATGGGAGGTTCTGATTTCGGCGTTGCAGATAACGGATCTTGGGATGATAACGCTGGTGGTGGAAGTGATGACTGGTCTTAATCATCTTTAATTATTTAAGGCCATTGTTTAAGGCCATATTTTGAAAAACGCTGGGGAAGCTAAAACGGCTCCCCAGTTTTTTATTCTATAGAGCGGTTTTGTTATTACCTTCTGCAACGAGGTGCTTAATGAGTTCAAGCGCCTCGGCAAGCTGAGTTTCAACAGCATGGATGCGGTCATCTACACCATGAATAGCCAGTTCTGCCCTCACGTTGACCTCACGATCTACTTCGGCATCAATTCGGTCACGAGCACTTTGACGGTTTTGCGACATCATGATAATAGGTGCTTGAATGGCTGCTAACATTGAAAGTATGAGGTTAAGAAATACGTAAGGATAGGGGTCAAAAGCTTCTGCACGCGGCCCTAGAAATTCAGTGTTGAGAAAAGCCCATGAAAGTAGAAATGCAAAAAAGATCATGATGAAAATCCATGAACCACCAAAAGCCGCAATGACATCTGCAGCTCGCTCACCAAACGTACGCCTATCTCTAAATTCCTGATTGGCATCGCGTGGGGTGCTGATGCGTTCTAGCACGCTCTCGATCAACTCCCGCTCTGTAACTGTGAGCTGATCCCATTCAGCGCTAAATATATTCTGTGCTTCGTTATATGTGTGACTTTTCGTGTGCATTACTTAAATCATCCTTGAATAATGTGGTTTTTAAATAGCAATGGTCAATGCTATTTAGTCGACCCTGAACAACTCAGTTCAAGCAGATTTCAATTGATTGAACTGAGTGATATTTAAATATTGATGTATTGCGACGATGATCAGTCGCAGTTGGTTTGCGAAATAATGACCGTAAAAAAGCCGGATGGCTCTCAG
>CAINWC010000022.1 GCA_903854305.1 uncultured Pseudomonadota bacterium
AACCACTGCTAAAAATCAAATAAAGGAGAAAAGTATCGACCTATCTTGACCGCACCTATACAATTTAAACGCGTAATATTATTTCATGCGCAACTGGTCACGATGCGCCAGAATGGTTGGTCACGATAGCCAGAATACGCACAATCACAAATAGCATCCCTGTTTTGTACGAAGCTTATTCTAGCTTGCCGCATACGGCATAGACTGGCAAAATAAGGCTATTCAACTTTAGTTTAAATCAAATAGGCACTCAATTATGACCGTTAAATTTAATAAAATTCTTGTCACAGCAAGCTTAATTGCACTACTTCCAGCATGTAGCTCCATTAGCCTTTCTAACCCGTTCGGATCAGGCTCAAAAGAACAATCACGAACACCACAAAATGCTACAGCCTATGTATGTGAGGGCAATAAGCGGTTTTATGTGCGCATGCAAAATAACGGTAACGATGCCTGGCTTATTTACCCTGACCATGAAGTGAATCTAACGAAAACAAGCGATAGCAGCAATCGATATACCAGTGGTGTGATTTCGCTAGTGATTAACGGCGCTGAAACCACATTAAACGATGGTGAAAAAATCGCATATACCGCTTGTAAAGCGCAAGTTAAAACGAATTAAACGAAATATTTTTTATATTATCAACAGACGTTTTCATCATGTCGCCTTTTCAAAAAATTACTTCATACAAGCAGTAAGCTCTTGAAAAAGAGCTGGATGCTATTGAAAGTAAACAGTATTTAACATTTTTTAAAGTTAACTTCAGGTAGCCTTTAAGTATTATGAACAATAATGTCAAAGAAAATGGTGGTCTCGCACTCAATGCCCCAAACTGGATGGCCAAACTGTCGGTGGATGGCCCTGTATGGCAAGACAAGCTATTTTCCACTTTTGCGCTTTACGCAACAGACCCTTCGTCGCAGCTATTGGGCTCCCCTTCTCACCCGTTGTTTCATATAACAGTACGACCGTTATCTCAAACCTTATCTTTACCGCCAATCACTGGTTACCTAGCGTTGACCTGCAGCTCAGTACCAACAACTTGCTCAACCACAATGACACCATGCCTGATAGCGATGACAGGCCAGTAGCAAATATGCCAATTTATAGCCGTAACGCTTCAATAAGCATGCGCTATGAATTTTAGACTGACGCAATGGCCAATGGCTGGACGCTTGTTGTCAGCATTGTCGTGCCTGTTATTACTGTTAGCATCATTCGATATACAGGCTGCTGCAGGCATTGAGGAAGTGAAGCTTAAAGCAGCATTTATTTACAATTTCACCCTGTTTACGACTTGGCCGCAAGCTAGAAGGAGTTTGAATTTATGTGTGATGGGGGAGGATGGTTACATTGAGGCACTCAGTAAGTACGATGGGCGCAAGGTACTCAATGCTACGTTTCATGTGCAGAAACTTAGCTCGGCGGATAACGTACATGCTTGTGAGGTGCTGTTTCTAGACCATAGCCAATCTACCCGTATCGATCAGATTCGCAAGGCGCTGAAAGGATTCCCAGTGCTGACTGTGGCAGAGTCTGGGATTTCAGACCCCTCTGCAGTGATGATTCTACTTGTGCGTGACAATAATCGAGTAAGCTTTGAAATCAATCAAAATGTTGCAACAAATGCAGGGCTCGTGCTGAGTGACAAACTGCTGAAGCTGGCACGCAAAGTGAATTAATATTCTCATGAAATTTCCGCCATCATTTAACCTGCGGCACTTCAATTGCTAAGGAAATTACTCAGCGTGGCAACTACGCCTGCGTGTACCCTCCGGCACTAAAGATGAAGTGGGTAAAATGGTTGCCGCTTAATTATGATGCCATCTGAAATCGAACGGTGCGATCAAGAGTTGCTGGTCGCCACAGTCGCTTTTGAATCCCAAGAAGGGATATTAGTCACAAATGCCAATCAAGTGATTCTCCGAGCGAATAGCTCCTCACAGGTTACAGGGTATAGCGCAAAACGGGCCGACATCGCCATGTAACAGGTCAAAAGGGTTAAGCGCAATAGTCTGTAGCTTTTGGACCCAGACATTTAGTCCATAAAGTCGATAGCTTACTTTCCTCTATAGTGGTTTTAATAGTCCAACCCATGCCTTTATTTAGCGCTTGCTAACAGGTAAAAATTGGCGTAATTTAACATTTCAAGATGTATTACTATGGAGTTAGCCATGGATAATAAATACGGATTAGGCGGCACAAAAGTTGCCACAGGGCATCACGAAACGCATCATAAAATGGCGGCAATTCATGCGACCCATTGTAAATTTTGCGGAAGTGCTAATTTAGCCTTAAGCCCAACGATGCACGATCATCGCTGTGCAGATTGCGGAGAATGGCAGAGTGATATTCCACAAGGCTACTCAACAGGTAGAAGTAGCGATTATTAATCTAGTGACTTACTTTCACTTAGGCGTAATACCAAGAAAATGGTCAATTTTCATGCGCTTTGCATGAGTCACTAAATCCATTAGTCATGATTTTTGTGAATAATTGATTAAGAAACAAAAAAACATTTAATCTAAATCAATATTTAACGATTTAAACCGTTAAAAGTTCTATAATCTTGCCTACAAAACTACCCTTTCCATTAAACAACTCCAAAAGAGAAGATAAATGTCTAATACAAATGCTGATATTGGCCTAGTTGGCCTAGCCGTTATGGGGCAAAATTTAGCCCTCAATATTGCCGATCACGGCTACACCATTGCGGTCTATAACCGCGACTCTAAGAAAATGGTGAATTTCATTGAAGAATGCAAAAAAAATGAGCCTTCACACGAGCGTGTTGTTGGACATGCTGATTTAGCCTCATTTGTATTGAGTATTAAACGTCCGCGTAAAATCATTTTGCTGGTAAAAGCGGGGAGCGCAACTGATGTAACGATTAACGCGTTATTACCATATCTAGAGCAAGGCGACATCATTATTGATGGTGGCAACTCATTGTGGACAGATACTATTCGTCGTGAAAAAGAACTCGCTGTTAAAGGCATTGATTTCATCGGCTCTGGCGTTTCAGGTGGTGAAACTGGCGCACGTTTCGGCCCTTCATTGATGCCATCAGGCACACGTAAAGCGTGGGCGAGTTTAGAGCCAATTTGGCGCGACATCGCGGCTAAAGTGGATGCTGTAACAGGCGAACCAATGGAAGGTGGCAAACCAGGCAAACCAGTAGTTGGCGGTTTCTCATGCGCTGAATACATCGGCCCAGACGGTGCTGGTCACTATGTGAAAATGGTGCACAACGGCATTGAATATATCGACATGCAATTGATTTGCGAAGCGTACTGGTTGATGAAAAATCTGCTTGGTATGCAAGCTGATGAAATTGGTAAAGTATTTGAAGAGTGGAATAAGGGCGAGTTATCAAGCTTCCTGATTGAAATCACAGCGGACATTCTGCAACAAAAAGACCCAATGGGCCCTGGTTTCTTGGTCGACAAGATTCTAGATACTGCAGGTCAAAAAGGTACCGGCCAATGGACTGCGGCGAATGCACTTGAGTTAGGTGCGCCAGCAAACGCAATTGCTGCCGCTGTTTATGCACGTGCACTTTCAAGCTTAAAAGAAGAACGTGTTGAAGCTAGCAAAATCTTAAAAGGCCCAACGATTAAAGTTGAAGGTGATAAAAAAGCGATTATTGAAGCGATTAAAAATGCTTTATATTGCTCAAAAATATGCGCTTATGCCCAAGGCTTCCAATTGATTGATAAAGCACAAGTGGCTTACAACTGGAAGTTGAACTTCGGTGAGATCGCACAAATCTGGCGCGGCGGTTGTATCATTCGCGCACGTTTCTTGCAAAAAATCACTGATGCTTACGCATTGAACTCACGCTTGAAAAACTTGATGTTAGATCCATACTTCACCCAAGCCATGAACGATGGTCAAGAAGGTTGGCGAAAAGTGATTGCTTTAGCAGTCACTAACGGTATTCCTGCACAAGGTTTTGCAGCTGCGATGGCTTATTATGATGGTTACCGTAGCGCGGTGTTGCCAGCTAACTTGCTACAAGGTCAACGTGACTACTTTGGCGCACACACTTATGAGCGTACTGACAAGCCACGTGGTCAGTTCTACCACTTGGATTGGCCAGAAGCGGGTCGTCCACAGTTAGAGATTTAATTTACGTTCTCAGGTAACTTAAAACGAAAAAGGGCAGAATTTCTGCCCTTTTTTATTGCACAGGATTTTTCGTTTCTTATCAGCTAAAGTGTTCTGCTAAACAAATTCAGCGCAAGCTGATAACACAACAACGCTGTTTGCGCATCATAACGCTCATCACCATCTCGCATAAAAGCATGCTGCGCATTAAATTCATGCCAGGTAAATGTGAGGTTTGCATCAGTCATTTTTGTATGCACTTGCACACGGCCTGCGGTTGGAATGTGCGTGTCTTGCTTGCCCCAAATCATTAACATTTCGCCAGAAATATCGTTTAGGCGCTCCATGCTGTGTTGGCTAGGTTTATTGGGAATAGTCAGTGCGTGAAGGTCCGTCGCATAAAAGCAAGCGGTGCCTTTTATTTCAGGCTGTAATGCGGCGCGAAAAGCCAAGTGACCGCCTATACAAAAGCCCATGGCACCAATATTGCCGTTATACCAAGCCTGTTGCTTAACAAAGTCTATCATCGCAGCATTATCGGTATCGTAACCTTGTACATCCTTAGCCGCTTTGTCAGCGTTGCCTTTATCACGCCCTGCATCGTCATAACCCAATATCGTACCAATCGGGTTCAGTTCATGGAATACTTCAGGCACCAACACCACGTAACCATGACTCGCCATAATTTTAGCGGCACTTTCAATGGGGCCTGTTTGCTGGAAAATCTCTGAATAAAACAGAATGACAGGAAACTTGGCTTCGCCGTCGGCCTTACCGTCAACTGGTCGGTGGATATAAGTACGCATCACGCCAGTAGGGGTGTTGATATCTGCAATTTGGCTTTGAACTCTCATGGCTTATTTTTACCTTCAAAATAGTATATAAATGATCTTCAACCACATTGTACAACGGTGCCCATCGTTTTGGGATGAGCGGCTATACTGCCGGCAGCGGAAATCAGTGCAATGCATCTATATTGATTTCCTGACGCCTGCTATAAATAAACTAGATAAGGTTTGCTAAGCGCACTACTATTTTCGTAAAATGATGTTTTAAATGTATTTATTTATATGATGCAACTTACGATTAACGGTAAACCACGAAGTTTCGATCCAGCCAGTTTCAGCGTGGCGCATTTAGTCAGTACGCTTGCCTTAGAAGGCAAACGACTCGCGATTGAATGTAATGGCGAAATTGTGCCACGTAGCCAGTTTACTGAAAGACAACTAAAAGATGGTGATAAGCTTGAAATTGTAGGCGCCGTAGGTGGCGGATAGTGAGTGTGTATCAGTGACCAAAAAATGTTTCAAAGAGCCTATTCTAAACACCTTGTCGAAGTAATGCAGAAGGATAAAAAAAGTTGTCAGACCTATTAAAAATTGCAGATAAAACCTACCATTCACGCCTGCTTGTAGGGACGGGTAAATATCAAGATTTCGCGCAAACGCGCGCAGCGATTGACGCTAGCGGCGCTGAAATTATTACGGTGGCGATTCGCCGTACTAATATTGGCCAAAATGCAGGTGAACCATCGCTTTTAGATTTTTTGCCCCCGGAAGAGTTTACCTATTTGCCCAATACCGCAGGTTGTTACTCGGCCGATGATGCCGTGCGCACTTTGCGTTTGGCGCGTGAGTTATTGGATGGCCATCAATTAGTGAAATTAGAAGTGCTGGGCGACCCGAATACGCTGTACCCGAATATGATTGAAACCATCGCTGCGGCTAAAGTGTTAGTGAAAGATGGCTTTGATGTGATGGTGTATTGCTCGGATGACCCGATTATCGCGAAGCAGTTAGAAGAAATTGGTTGTTGCGCGGTGATGCCATTAGCATCGTTAATCGGCTCTGGCATGGGTATTTTGAACCCATGGAATCTGCAAATCATCATCGCAAATGCCAACATTCCCGTACTGGTAGATGCTGGCGTAGGCACCGCTTCTGATGCCGCTATTGCAATGGAACTGGGTTGCCAAGGTGTATTAATGAACACGGCGATTGCTGCGGCACGCGACCCCGTACTGATGGCCAGTGCGATGAAAAAAGCGGTTGAAGCTGGGCGTGAGGCCTATCTTGCAGGTCGTATGCCTAAAAAGCTATACGCTGCCAGCCCAAGCTCACCTAGCGCCGGTTTGATTGCATGATGAGGCTTTATGAGTAGCGCTACCCATTACGAGTGCTCAGTGACGGTTGAAGCCGTGTTTATTGCGGAACAGTCAGATATTGAGCATAATCGGTACGCGTTTGCATATCACGTTAAAATTACCAACACAGGTACCATCGCAGCACAGTTAATCAGCCGACACTGGATTATTACCGAGGCTAACGGCGAGCAGCAAGAAGTAAAAGGTTTAGGCGTGGTGGGTGCCCAACCGCTACTCAATCCGAATGAATCTTTTGAATACACAAGCGGTACGCTCATCAGCATGCCTATGGGTGAAATGCATGGCACTTACCAAATGGTGGCTGAAGACGGCACACGGTTTGATGCGATTATCCATCCTTTCACCCTGAGTATGCCAAGAGTGCTGCATTAGATTTTGCATGACTGCCCCTTGTCATTCTCTTCAAAATATTCAACCTTATTAGTAAATCAATGAAAAAAACAGCTGCGCTTTTTATAGTGATGTTAGTTGCCAGTACTTTGCCGGCTTGTACCAATAAAAATGTAATCCCTATTGAACCCGTAAAAGCTACGCCACCAACGGCTAAATGCGACTGCGGCGCCCTTCCCCCTGCGCAAATTACAGAGCCAAAGGCTAGCGAAATAAAGCCAGCCGATACAAAAGAAATCGTAAAAATTGCAGACTATGGCCTGTTGAAGCCGGTTAAGTGGGAAGATGTAGACGGGATAGATCAGGACAACCTAAGCGCTTCATGGCCAGCCTGGATGCAGAGCTGCTCAACTTTAATCAACAAACCTATGTGGCAAAAAGCCTGTAGTGCGGCGACACAACTGAATAGTCAGTATGCAAACAAACCTAATACGGAATCGTTGCAGACCTATTTTAAACAATACTTTTCCGTGTATAAAGCCACTAATATTGATGGCACTGATAATGGTCTGATTACTGGATATTATGAGCCACTACTAAAAGGTAGCCGTACAAAATCAGCTAAATACGCTTACCCACTATACCAGCAGCCGAATGACTTAATCACGGTTGAGCTTGATAGCATTTACCCTGAACTTAAATATAAGCGAGTGCGTGGGCGTTTGGTGGGCAATAGGCTAGTACCTTATTACAATCGCGCAGAAATTGAACTGGATGCATCACCCATCAAAGGCCGCGAGTTTATTTATATTGATGACATTATTGATGTATTTTTCTTGCAGATTCAAGGTTCAGGATTGGTGCAGTTAGATAATGGCGAACAAGTACATGTGGGCTATGCAGATCAAAATGGACAAACCTACAATTCAATCGGTCGTCTGCTAATAGAGCGTGGCGAGCTAACCGCATCAAGTGCTTCAATGCAAGGCATCAAAAATTGGGCACGCAATAACCCTAGCAAGCTACGTGAGCTGCTCAATAGCAATCCTAGCTATGTGTTCTTTAGAGAATTGCCAGCGGGCTTGCCTGGCCCATTAGGTGCGCTTGGCGTGCCAATCCTGCCTGAAAAGAGTGTGGCGGTTGATGCCAAATTTGTGCCACTTGGGGCACCCGTGTTTTTATCGACTACTGAACCTAATAGTGCAAAACCATTAAAACGGATGATGATGGCACAAGATACTGGTGGCGCTATTAAAGGTGGGGTTCGTGCAGATTTTTTTTGGGGCGCAGGTTTAGAAGCGGGTGCAAAAGCTGGCGCGATGAAGCAGGTAGGGAAAATTTGGGTATTATTGCCTAAAGAATTTATATTTAAGTAGTTGATGAATAGCTTTTGGTTTAATAACTATCCCAAGCAGCTGCCTCCTAACATTACTTTGGAGACCTGCTTGCCATGAGTTAGAACGCTTGCGAAAGACCATATGCTTCTCCAAACAGGACAAGCAACAGAAACGAAAAAGCCCCACATGCTGTGAGGCTTATAAATACTGGGGTGCCCGAGACGATAGCACT
>CAINWC010000023.1 GCA_903854305.1 uncultured Pseudomonadota bacterium
AACCACTGCTAAAAATCAAATAAAGGAGAAAAGTATCGACCTATCTTGACCGCACCTATACAATTTAAACGCGTAATATTATTTCATGCGCAACTGGTCACGATGCGCCAGAATGGTTGGTCACGATAGCCAGAATACGCAATTCAGATGGGAGACCTACACCGTATAAAGATACAAAGGGGTTGTTTAGCGACCTCACCGAGTGTGACTTTACTAACGTAACTGCTCAGGGAACTGGATTTGACCGTTGTGACTTTAAAGGTGCGAACCTAAGCAATGCAAACTTTAAAAACTGTATATTCAGCTCCGCAGACCTAACCAACACCAGCCTTATAGATACCATCTTTGAGAATTGTGATTTTGAGTCTGCTTGCTTTACGGACACGCCACAAGCTCGTCTAGTAGTTAGTCGTGGGAATAACAAAGGACTTGATACAGTTCACTGGACAAACTAAGCCTATAACAGCCTCTAGTATTGAAGCTGGTCAAGCACAACTTTTGAATACTGCTATCGGAAGCGTAACTAAGACAGAAGCGTCTAGTTTAGTTAACTCCCCAGTTCCTGAGTGCGAGTTAGGGCAGAACTGTCAAAGTATTGATGTAAACAGTAAGGTTGGGCCTATTATCAACAAAATCTACGGCATCAAATAATGAGGCGGTCATATGAACTATACACACACTTTGGTAGCGAGAAATCTTGAAGAGGGACGTATGTATGCATAAACTTTACATGGGGTTATGGTGGTTTTGTTTTATTCAATTTCCTTTGTTTTATTTTCTTGGCTGGGTAGAAAATATACATTTTTTTAATTGCACAACTACCTTTAGTATTTGCCTATACTTTGTGATTTATATGATTTTTATTGCTTCTTTTATGCCTTTGCCTATTATTCTAACGATCATTTTAGGGATTCGTACATGGAAAAAGCGCATTATAAGCAAATTGGAAATAATGCTAGCAGTAGGCTCTTGGGTGTTTTCTTTGTACGATGGTTATCAAGTTTTTATTGTAGCGGGTGGTCACCTTAGTTAAAAGAACAATAGGGGTATTAGAATTGCTCAGTCTGCCATTGAGGCTATGACAGCCCACGTAGCCCGTACTCCCCCAGAGGGCGCCAATAAGCAAAGCGCATTGCGGCGCATGGAAACTACAATTAACCCAACAAATTCTGTTTAATAGTAAAACTCGAACCATATCTCAGATTTATACTTTTATCTGACCACTTCGGGTCGATTGCACTAGTTGAGTCGTAGAAGTCGAATGACTGATTTGAAGTTAATTGGAGTCATTAGTACTTAGTTGATCACCGTTGCATATTATCTCTGGCTCTCTTCAGTGAAAGACTCTCATATAAAGATGGTATTTTGGCTCTCACTATCAAATTAGATAAGTTTATCAACTTTCTGATGATGCATAAAAAAGCAGACTATTGAGTCTGCTTTTTTATTATTCAATGTCGAATTATTGCATTATCTATGACATTGATTTTTCACTAACTTGGCACAGTTTGCACTTACCTTGGCATTCGACAACAATCTTAAATATCCAAGTTATTAGCACCTAGCGCGTTACTTTCAATAAATGCGCGCCTAGGCTCAACATTATCACCCATTAGAGTAGTAAAGATTTCATCTGCCGCAATCGCATCATCAATCTGAACCTTAAGCAAACGGCGAACCGTAGGATCCATGGTTGTTTCCCATAGTTGCGATGGGTTCATCTCGCCCAAGCCTTTATAAC
>CAINWC010000024.1 GCA_903854305.1 uncultured Pseudomonadota bacterium
ATACTCGTACTATTTTTTCACATCAAACCTGCGCTAGCCGTTGGTACCGACTTGCTTTATGCGTCATGCACAAAGAGTGTCGGCATTTTTGCTCACGGTAAGCTTGGTAATATAGACTGGAAAATTGTAAGGTTATTGGCGTACGGCAGCGTACCCGCTTCGATTATCACCACAGTATATTTAAGAAACATGGATGTCGCTTCGGATAACGCAGTAAACACCATAAAGTTTTGGCTAGGCGTTGCCTTGCTTGTCACATCACTTTCAGTGATTTTTCGCAATAAATTAGCCAGTTTTTCCAAAAGAGAACATTTAATAAATGCAAAGTGGACACCCTATTTAACGGTGATTTTAGGCGTAACGCTAGGATTTTTAGTCACACTAACCTCAGTAGGTGCAGGCGCACTAGGTGTAACCGCACTTCTAATCATCTATCCAAATAGATTGATTACTACAGTGATTGGTTCAGATATTGCACATGCTGTTCCGTTGACATTAGTTGCTGGCTTGGGTCATGCCAGTATTGGTACGGTGGACTACAGCTTGCTAGGTACACTCTTAATGGGCTCAATTCCAGGCATTTGGGTCGGTAGCCACTTAAGCTCAAAGGTAGCCGACCACTGGGTGCGAATTGCACTGGCTGCCATACTAATTTTTGTGGGCTTAAAGCTCATTTTCCATTAAAATGTCGGGTTACCGATAGTAGATCTTTGAATTAAGAAAAGTATAAAATGTACAAGTATGATGAAATTGATCAACAAATAGTCAACGAGCGTGTTACGCAATACCGCGACCAAACACGTCGTTATTTAGCTGGCGAACTTTCAGAAGAAGAGTTCCGTCCATTGCGCTTGCAAAATGGCTTGTATATTCAGCGCCATGCGCCGATGTTACGTATTGCCGTGCCTTACGGCATGTTATCAAGTAAGCAATTGCACAAACTGGCTGACATCGCACAACGTTACGATCGTAGTTATGGTCATTTCAGTACGCGTCAAAATATGCAACTCAACTGGCCTAAGCTCGAAGAGGTGCCTGACATTTTAGCCGAATTAGCCACAGTTGAAATGCACGCGATTCAAACATCAGGTAACTGCATCCGCAACATCACCACAGACCAATTTGCAGGCATCGCGCCGGATGAAGTGGTTGATCCGCGCGCAATGGCTGAAGTGATACGTCAATGGAGTACTTTTCATCCAGAGTTCGCGTTGTTACCACGTAAATTTAAAATTGCAGTATCAGGCACCAAAGATGACCGTGCTGTTGTGCAAATGCATGATGTTGGTATGGAATTTTATCTCGATAGCAATCAAAAAGTCGCCATCAAAGTATGGGTCGGTGGGGGCTTAGGTCGCACACCTATTTTAGGCACGGTGATACGTGAACATCTTGAGTGGCAACACGCCCTTACCTATTGCGAAGCGATTATCCGTGTGTATAACCTGCATGGTCGTCGTGACAATGCCTATAAAGCCCGTATTAAGATCTTGGTAAAAGCGCTCGGTATTGACGCGTTTCGCAGTCAAGTTGAGGCAGAATGGGCACACTTAAAAGATGCACCCAATACCATCTCTCAGACAGAATTAGCACGTGTATCAAAACACTTTGAAGCTATGCCTTATGCAACGCTGCCAGCATCCGACGCGAGCTTCGATGCGGCTGTAGCAAACAATCCGGCATTTGCAGCTTGGGTCAAACGCAGCCTGCACGCACACAAGACACCTGGTTATCGCGCGGTGACGCTTTCACTTAAGCCGCATGGCAAAGCACCTGGCGATGCGACTAGTGAGCAAATGCATGTTGTGGCCGATTTAGCTGAACAATATAGTTTTGGTGAACTGCGTGTCTCACATGAGCAAAATTTAATTCTAGCCGACGTGAAATTAAGCGATTTATTTGCAGTATGGGAAAAAGCCCGTGCGCATGGTTTAGCCACACCGAACATCGGTTTACTCACTGACATTATCTGCTGCCCTGGCGGTGACTTTTGTTCATTGGCGAATGCCAAGAGCATCCCGATTGCTGAAGCGATTCAAATGCAGTTTGATAACCTGGATTACTTGCATGACATCGGCGATATTGAGCTCAATATCTCCGGTTGCATGAACGCTTGCGGTCACCATCACATTGGCCATATTGGCATACTAGGTGTTGATAAAGACGGTTCTGAATGGTATCAAGTCTCTATTGGCGGTAGCCAAGGAAATAATTCGAGCATCGGTAACGTGATTGGACCTTCGTTCTCTGCGGATGAAATGCCAAGCGTGGTACAAAAACTCATTGATGTTTACATTAAAGAACGTACGCCTGAAGAGCAGTTTATTGACACGGTTCGTCGCTTAGGTGTTGCGCCATTCAAAGCCTATGTTTATGCTAAAAACACCCAAAATACTAAAGATGAGGTTGCAGCATGAGTAACCTGATTAAACTAAATAACAACGTCGCAAGTATTGTTGACAACGAGTGGGCTGTTGTTAAATTGCCTGCAAGCCAAGTCGAAGCGCGTAAACAAGCTGGGAAAGTGGTGCTATTTAAGCTTACTGGTGAAAAAACCGTTTCCGATGAACAGCTTACTAATACGGTCATTCCTGATACAGGAAAAGTGCTGATACCACTTAGCGTCTTTATTGCACGCAAAACTGAATTGCAAACGCGTATCAATCAGGGTGACATCGGCGTGTGGCTAGATACCCATGAGGTATTGGCTGAATTAGTTGAGCATCAAGCCGATTTGAACCAACTACCTATTATTGCCGTGCATGTGGAACGTTTTGCAGACGGTCGCATCTTTTCATTAGGCGTATTATTGCGGACGCGCTATGGCTATAAAAATGAGCTACGTGCTTTTGGTGATGTGCTACGCGATCAGTTATTTTTTCTTAAACGCAGTGGTTTTGATAGCTACTTAATTCGCGCGGATAGAAATGCAGAAGAAGCTTTATTAAGCTTAAAAGACTTTAGCTCACCCTATCAAGGTGCGGTAGATGAAGCGCGTCCGGCCTTTGTGCGTTATAACAGGGTTACTTAATGTCAGATCCAGTCTCATTAGGCTCAGTCTCGGGCTTACGCCCTGCAGCAAACAACCCGGCGACATCGCCCGAACTCACAGTAGCGTTACAAGCCGCGGTCAATCAAAAACATGCAAACGTGATTAGCATACTAAAAAATGCCATTAACGAGCTCGGTAACCATTATGAAATAACGTTTGCCAATAGCATGGGCGCTGAGGACATGGTGCTGACTGACATTATTATGCGTGAGCAATTGGCCATTGAGATTTTCTCTTTAGATACAGGCCGATTACCCGTTGAAACTTACGATTTAATCGCTGCAACTGAACAAACATATAATACCAAGCTTAAAGTTTTCTTTCCGCAAGCAGAAGCGGTAGAAACTTACGTTCGAACAAATGGCATCAATGCTTTTTATGAAAGCATTGATCTACGCAAAGCTTGCTGTTTTATGCGCAAAGTAGAGCCGCTACAACGTGCACTCAAGGGCAAAAAAGCTTGGGTCACTGGCATGCGCGCGGAACAATCAACGACGCGTGTTGATTTGCCGTTTCGCCAGTTTGATGAAGGCAATCAATTAGAAAAATTCAATCCATTAAGTGATTGGTCTGAGCAAGAGGTTTGGGCGTATATCCGCATGCATCATGTGCCATATAACAAACTGCACGATCAGTTTTATCCGAGTATTGGCTGTGCACCATGTACCCGTGCGATTGCAATGGGTGAAGATGTTCGCGCTGGCAGATGGTGGTGGGAAGATCCGCTCAATAAAGAATGCGGGCTACACGTTAAAAAATAAATCATAAGAAATGAAAATGTAGCCAATAAAAGACCTAAAAATAACTGTAAAAATTGATTTAAACTGAAAATTATGACAACTAAACAAGCAAATCCTCGCCAGCCACTTTCGCATTTAGACTGGCTAGAATCTGAAGCCATCTACATTCTGCGCGAAGTCGCTGGGCAATGTAGCAATCCTGTATTGCTATTTTCAGGCGGCAAAGACTCACTCTGTATTTTACGCCTAGCCGAAAAAGCCTTCAGACCAGGCCGCTTCCCTTTCCCGTTAATGCACATTGATACAGGCCACAATTACCAAGAAGTGATTGATTTCCGCGACCAACGCGCTGCGGAATTAGGCGAGCGATTGATTGTGCGTAACGTTGAAGATTCAATGAAGCGCGGCACCGTAGTGCTTAAATCAGCAGATG
>CAINWC010000025.1 GCA_903854305.1 uncultured Pseudomonadota bacterium
CGCCCATTCAGGCGACTTCCGCAAGATCGTAGAAGGCGTGAACGAGACGCTGGAAATGATCGTAGGCCCAATCGCCACCGTCAAAGTCGCAGTAGAAACCATTAGCACCGCAGCCAAAGAGATCGCCCAAGGCAACGCTGACTTATCCCGCCGTACTGAAGAACAAGCCGCTTCGCTCGAAAAAACCGCAGCCAGCATGGAAGAGCTCTCATCCACCGTAAAACAAAATGCCGACAACGCCAAACAACCCAACCAGCTAGCCAGCGCAGCCTCAGGCGTCGCGGTAAAAGGCGGAGATGTTGTCTCTCAAGTCGTCACCACCATGAGCTCCATCAACACCAGCGCTAAAAAGATCGAAGACATCATCTCCGTCATCGACGGCATTGCCTTCCAAACCAACATCCTCGCCCTCAACGCCGCAGTAGAAGCCGCGCGCGCAGGCGAACAAGGTCGCGGCTTTGCCGTTGTCGCCGGCGAAGTACGCAATCTGGCACAACGCTCAGCCGGAGCCGCCAAAGAGATCAAAGAACTGATTGCTGACTCCGTCAGCAAAACTGCCGAAGGCACACGCCAAGTAGAACATGCCGGCAACACCATGCAAGAGATCGTCACCTCAGTCAAACGTGTCTCCGACATCATTGCCGAGATTGCCGCCGCCTCAAGCGAACAAAGTGCCGGCATTGAACAAGTCAACGAAGCTGTGATGAAAATGGACGACATGACCCAACAAAACACCGCCTTGGTCGAAGAAGCTGCCGCCGCGGCCGAATCGATGATGGAGCAGGCCGATGAATTGATGAATGCGGTGAGTGTGTTTCAGATTGAGGGTGAAGCCACGCAAAACAAGCGAGCCAGTAGCAGTCCAATGCGGAATGCAGTATCTAAGCCCACCGTAAGATTAACACCTGAAAAACCTGCACCAATGAAACAAGTCATAGGCGCTATTAAGTTGGGTTCTGGTGATGGTGATTGGGAAGAGTTTTAAACCGCAGACAAAGGTTTTGTTAAAAAACTGGTTAAATAAAAAAATTGGTTAAAATAAGTGACGTTCACCCAAGCGCTAATGTCATTAAAACTGCATTAGTGCTTTTCTAATCTCTAATTCATTTAAGCCTTTGCCTATGATCACGATGCGTGAAATTGGCTTTTCTTCATTCCAGCCTTCAAGTAAGGTCGGCGGATATGGCGTAAAGTGTACCGCATGAATCGCCAGAGGCGCTGACTGGTCAGCTGCGTGGATGATGCCTTTGAGGCGAAGTAGGTTTTTACCATAGGTTTGGCAAAACCATAATAAATGCGGCTTTAATTGCGCCCAGTTAAGCGGGCTAGGCATGATCACGGTGAAGCTCACAATATCGTCATCGTGCACTTTATTTGGCGTAATTGATGGTAGTGTACCTTTGGGAATTTTGTTCTTCAAAGGCGCGCGCAGCCAGCGTTGCGGTTCAGCTTGTTTTGTTTCGCTATCAAACAGCCCAACGTCAATGATAAATGCAGGGTCTAGTTCACCATTGATAATATTGTGCTGCGCCGCACCACTATTGATGGTGGTGAGTTTTTCTTGCAAACTATTGATTTGTTCTGCGCTGGCTAAATCGGTTTTAGTGAGCACCAATACATCCGCCACGGCTGCTTGCTTTAAAGCTTCGCTATTGGCTTCAAGTTGCTGTAAACCATACACACTATCGATCGTCACCACTACAGCATCTAAACGATACACAGATTCAATCACAGGTTCGTTCATCAGGTTGGCAAGTATGGGGCCGGGGTCTGCCATGCCTGTGGTCTCAATGATTAATCGTTTAAATTGAGGAATGGCTTGCAGTGCACGCTTGAAGAATAAATCACGCATGGTGTCTGCTAACTCATTTTTTAAGGTGCAGCATAAGCAACCTGAGCTCAATAGCACAGTGTTATCGGCAATATGCTCGCTCTCAATATTTTGCGCCAAATTACTATTGGCAAACACTTGGTCTAGCCCAGCATCACCTAATTCATTGATGATAATAGCGGTATCGCGCATAGCGGGGTGGTGCAGTAATTTGTTGAGTAGCGTGGTTTTTCCGCTGCCCAAAAAACCAGTGAGTAGCGTGACAGGTATGCGTTTATCCATGAATATTGTATTGGCTGTATTTTAATTGACCACTATTTTATATTGCATTAAAGCGAATCTGTTAATACAAGGTAAAATGTACGCAATTTAGTTATAAAAGTAAGTATGAAAAGCAGCGCATGAACGTATTTTTTGAAGAAGACGGTAGCTTTAAAGTTGCCTCCATCATGACCGAAGTGCAAGGTTCTTTGCAAATAGAATCCGCCAGTGGCAAGCGTAGCAAGGTTAAAGCCAGCAATGTATTGATGCGTTTTGAAACGCCAATAACGGGCTTTATGGATGCCGCGAATGCCGAAGCGAATACGCTTGACGTAGATTTTTTGTGGGAATGTTGCGCTGAGCCAGAATTTGGCTTTGAAGCCTTTGCTCAAGAGTATTATGGCCGTAAACCTACCTCAATAGAGGCCGCAGCGGTTGCGCTTAAGTTGCACAGTGCCCCCGTGTATTTTAATCGTAAAGGCAAGGGTCGTTATAAAGCCGCGCCAGCTGAAATTTTAAAAGCCGCACTTGCTGGACTCGAGAAGAAGCGTTTATTAGCCGAAAAAATGGCTGGTTTTGTGGCGCAACTTAAAGCGCAAGTCATGCCCGATGAGTTGATGCAAAAAATAGACATGCTGCTCTACGATCCTGATAAAAACGCATTCGAATATAAGACGTTAGAGGCCGCTTCCGCTGAAACGCATTTAAGTCATCTCAAACTTTTGCAAGCTTGCGGCGCGATACCTTCAGCCCAAGATTTTCATTTAGGTGCATTTTTACGTGAACACTACGCTAAAGGCACAGCTTTTAAAGCGTATGAAGTTGAGCCTATTCCAACTGATTTGCCAATGGCTGATGCAGAGGCCTTCAGTATAGATGACAGCACCACTACTGAGATTGATGATGCTTTTTCAATCAAACAGTTAGCCGATGGTATCACTCGTGTTGGCATTCACATTGCAGCACCCGCGCTAGGCATTACACCAGATAGCCCGCTTGATAAAGAAGTCATGCAGCGCTTATCTACCGTTTACATGCCTGGTAATAAAATCACCATGCTGCCAGAGTTGGCCATCAGGCCGTTTAGCTTAGATGCGGGGCAGACCAAGCCCGTGCTTTCCTTGTATTTGCATGTGAATGCAGACCTTGTGATTACGCAGCGCGACACTAAAGTAGAGTTGATGAAAATCGCAGATAATTTGCGACACGATACTTTAGAGCCGTTCTTTAATGAGTCGACACTAGCATCCGATAGCGGCCATCCGTATTGGGCTAAGCTTTTATATTTGTTTAATTTAGCCGAGTCCTTAGAAAAGGTACG
>CAINWC010000026.1 GCA_903854305.1 uncultured Pseudomonadota bacterium
ATCTGCAATAAATGCGATCAATTCCTCTGAAATGTCAGAGAAATGTGGTTTGTCTTGCAAAAACTCAAGTGAAATACCATGTACCTCTTGCGCACCTTGATCAATGTCACGCTCAGGGTTCAAGTAGTAATGAAAATGCTGCTTAGTCAAACGACGATTAATCACCTCCACTGCGGCAATCTCAATGACGCGATGGCCCTGGGCGTGGTATAAGCCGGTAGTCTCAGTATCTAAAAATATTTGACGCATTATTTGCCATTCCCTTGCAACACTTGATCGACCCCTTGATTCGCCAGCATGTCCGCACGCTCATTACCGACATTGCCTGCATGGCCCTTTACCCAAACCCATTGCACAGTATGTTGTTGTGCTAACACATCTAAAACACGCCATAAGTCATCATTTTTGACCGGCTTTTTATCTGCGGTACGCCAATTACGGGCTTTCCATCCAATAATCCACTCAGTCATGCCTTTTTGCACATACACGGAATCTGTAAACACTTTGGCATGGCATGTGCGTTTAAGTGCCTCTAAGGCACGAATCACCGCAGTGAGCTCCATACGATTATTGGTGGTTAATATTTCACCGCCAAACAACTCTTTTTCATGACCATCGTAACTAATCCAAGCGCCCCACCCGCCTGGCCCTGGATTACCTTTACAGGCTCCATCAGCATAAATTTCAACTTCGGTCTTAATACTCATATTATTTTTTGTCATTTCAAAAGTGCAATATCAGCATTTTAATCGCCTTTGAGTCAAAACGATGATTCAAAATGACCAAAAGTTTATTTCTTTTGTGTCGGCTTAGATTGTGACGGACTTGCTATCAGCGTCGATGTTAAAGGCGTTACTTTCCAGATAGGTTTAATAGGCGTCATGCCTACCACGCGTTTTTTGGCCACTATAAAATACACGCCACCAAGCACTGAACAACAATGTTCACCTAACTTATCCATAAAAGCAGCGTGTTTTTGCCAGGTTGATTGATCAAATGGCGGAATATGGCAGCACATTTCAATCGATATAATCTCAAAACCCATAAGCGCCAGCCAATCTTTCATCCGCACCAAGCCAATAAACTTACCATTCCACGGATAAGCCTGATTGTTAGAAAGGAATTTATTAAATCTGGCAGTCGCGCCCCAAGTGCTTAGCGGATTAAACCCTGAAATTAAGAGGTGTCCTTCTGGCATCATCACTCTTGCCGCTTCACGCAAGGTTTGATGTGGACGTTCACTAAACTCTAAACAGTGCGGCAATAACAAAATATCCAAACTTGCTTCTACAAAGGGCAAAAAATCATCGCAACAATTCAAATGGACTTTAAATGGAGTCTCGATATCTTCGGATGCTTTATAACGATTGGGAATGCGTGAATTACGCAAAAGATCCATCTGCAAGGTGCCCATTTGAACGGCATTAAATCCAAACAAATCAAATACGGCTTGATCATACAACGCTTGCTCTTTAGCCTGCAAATACTGACCCGCGGTCGAATTAAACCATTGCTGACGCAAGTCGGCTTGAACCAATTTTTTATAATTTGGATTAGAGGCTGAGTTCATATAGCTCAAAATACAGATGAATCGTCATTAAACATAATCTCTATTGACATTTATTCCGCTAGAACAAATCATAGTCGGTATGCAACATACATTACAAATTATACCCATTCCAGCTTTTAAGGATAATTATATCTGGCTAATCCACAATGGTCGCCAAGCCGTTATTGTAGACCCTGGTGATGCTACGCCGGTACTGGAAACCTTAAATCGTTTAGATTTAAGACTGGCCACTATTTTAATCACACATCATCATCATGACCACATTGATGGCATTTCAGCCCTGCTTGAAGCTTTTCCTGAAACAACCATATATGCACCAAAGCAAGAGAAATACGGCTTTAAGCACAAGCCTGTAAGCGACACTGATGTTATTGAGTTGGCTGAGTTTGGCATTAAATTTACGGTCATTGATGTTCCAGGTCACACGCTCGGTCATGTTGCATACTTCATGGAGCCTAACGCGAAAAATCGTGACGAAAACGATCTCGACAATGTAATACTTTGTGGTGACACCCTATTTGGCGCTGGTTGCGGCAGATTGTTCGAAGGAACTGCTGCGCAGATGCTTTCCTCTTTGAATAAATTAGCCGCTTTACCACCAAGCACGCAGGTGTATTGCACACATGAATACACTTTGCATAACATCAACTTTGCGTTGAGATTAGAACCGAATAATCAAGCACTCATTCAACGTCATTCAGATACCCTTAGATTACGAAATTTACAGCAACCCAGTTTACCTTCAACCATTGGCTTAGAGCTTGCCACCAACCCGTTTTTACGTTGCAATAGTCAAGAAATACAATCCGCACTACATCTTAAAAACGCAACTAATTTAGAAGTTTTTAGCGCCATCAGAGAGTTAAGAAATCATTACTAATCATTGGGATAGCGCATATTCATAAAGTTATTTTTAAATAGATTTAACTTGACTCTGAGCGCTTTTTTTCGCTATGATGACGCAATATTTTGACTTTGAGCGTTTTCATGTTTCACTTATTTATCCTACGCGCCTGTCACTTCAAGCTGAATATTTTAACAATCATTCAAAGACCGCTTTACTATATTTTATTGCCTGGGATTATTGCAATCACCTTACTGGCAAACAATCTCGCCTATGCAGAATCTAATGTTGCTGGCGAAGAAATCATCATTTATGCTGACGATACATTTAAACCAGCACCCAGAGATTTAGGTAGCAAAGACTTAACAAATGACAATTTAGGTGCTATAAAATCAGGCAAAAGCCGCTTAGTTGATTCACTAGATACACAACTTCATGATCATGTGAATGAACAACAAGATGTCATCGCCATTGGTAGTGACGATTTATGGCAACGCATTAAAGATGGTTATGGCATGCCCGATTCAACATCGCCCCTCGTTGCTAATCACGAACAGTGGTACAGATCACGCCCTGACTACATAAGTCGCATGGTAGAACGCAGCCAACGATACCTATTTCACATTGTGGAAGAGGTTGAAAAACGCGGCATGCCGACTGAAATTGCATTTTTACCCATGATAGAAAGTGCATACAACCCGCAGGCTTATTCAAGTGGACGCGCCTCTGGCATTTGGCAATTTATTCCATCTACCGGCAAAAATTTTGGATTAAAACAAAACTGGTGGGTAGACAACCGACGTAACGTTACCTTTGCAACAGATGCCGCGCTGACCTATTTGCAAAAGTTATATACGATGTTTGGTGCTTGGGATCTAGCACTGGCTGCCTACAATGCGGGCGAAGGTACTGTTGGACGCGCGATTGAACGTAACAAAAGACTTGGTTTGCCAACGGATTATGAGAGCCTGAACTTACCGCCTGAAACAAAAAATTACGTCCCGAAATTACAAGCCATTAAAAACTTGATGACCAATCCTGGTGATTACGGACTAAAAATCCAAACCATTGCCAACACCCCCTATTTCGCTAAAGTTTCGGCTCCCACTCAGATAGATGCGCATTTGGCTGCTAAACTGGCTGAAATCACTGACGAGGAGTTTCTTGCGCTGAATCCAAGTTACAATCGACCAGTCGTGACAAGTAGCGGCGATAAACATGAGTTGCTATTGCCAATATTATCGGCACAAACCTTCAGGAGCAACTTGGCAACTTATGATAAGCCACTGGTGAGCTGGCAGACTTACTTTGCAAAACGTGGCGAACGCCTAGAAAACATTGCATCAAAATTTGGCATTCAATTGGCAAAGTTGCGTAATGTAAACAATTTGCCTGCCCAAAATAAAATTAAAAACGCTTCTACTATTTTGGTGCCTAATGGTAATACCGCTGATTTTAATGCTACAAAAGCAACGATCGCGACTGTAGATCCGGCTTCACCGAGTGAGCCAAACAATAGCTTTACCGTGAAGCAAGGCTCTGACAATATAGATCTATCAGGCGCTGAAAATAATAATGCATCGAACATTGCAGACAATAATAAAGCCGAAACTGAATCTGCAAGGCAACATAGCGTTACACATAAAGTTAAAAAAGGCGAAAATATGCAATCTATAGCCAAACATTACGGCGTAAGTGTTAAACAAATTATGGCTTCAAGTTCGTTAAAGAATAATCGGGTAAAAACCGGCCAACTGTTAACCATTGCCTCAGCGACTGATGATGCAAAAGCTTCTAAACATCAAGCCAAAGGCACGCGTACTGGAAAAAACGGGCATGGGAAGGCATTAAATTCACACATCAAATCAAGCCGTCTCAAGGGTAAATCCCACACTAAAACAGCTTCTGTAAAACATAAGCACCATAAATGAGTATTAATCGAATTAAATAATGTTAAGTAAACCACATCAATATGGCTTAAAAAAACTTGCGCTTATCGCATTGATTGCTATATTGATTCCAGCCTGCGGAGACTCTTCTTCCAGCAATCAAGCTAACAACCGAATGGATTACACTAAAAGTTATCCCGCAAAAAATGGCGGTACACTCATTGAGGCAATGACTGGCGAGCCGAGCGGCTTAATCGCAATGATTGCCGGTGAATCTGCGGCATCTGCAATTGCTGGCAATATTTTCAACAGCCTGCTCAAATACGATAAAAATCTGGACTTAACCGGGGAATTAGCCCAATCCTGGGATATCTCTAACGATCAAAAGACCATCACGTTCCATCTGAAACCTAACCTTAAATGGGCTGATAATCAACCTTTGACCAGTGATGACGTGTTATTCACTTGGCAAAAAGTCACGGATGAAAAAACACGCACACCTTATGGCTCAGACTTCAAATTGGTCACCAAAGCTGAAACGCCAGATGCGAATACATTTCGCGTAACTTATGCAGCGCCGTATGCACCAGCATTAGATACATGGGCCGGTTTGCATATTTTGCCAAAGCACTTACTTAAAGACCAAGATATTAATACCACCGCGTTTGCGCGCCATCCAGTAGGTAGTAGCTATTACCAATTAGACCGCTGGAAAAATGGTCAGTATCTAAAGCTCACACGCAACGTGAATGCCACGCAAGGCCAAGCCAAAATCGATAATTTACTGTCTCGCATCATTCCCGATAAAGCAGCGCAATTTTTAGAGCTTAGTGCAGATAATATTGACTCTATGAGCCTCAACCCTATTCAATACGCTAGAATTTTTCCAGCGAGACCAGACCTGAATAAAAACATCGCTCTCTACAGAGAGCTAGGTAACAGCTACACCTACTTAGGCTTTAACCTGAAACGTAAACCGTTTGATGACATTCGCGTCAGACAAGCCATTAACTATGCGATCAACAAACAAGAAATCATTGACGGTGTGTTATTAGGTCTTGGCGAACCAGTTGCATCGCCGTATAAGCCAGGCACACGCTGGAGCAATCCTGCGCTCAGACCTTATCCCTACGACCCAAACAAAGCAAAAGCCTTGTTAAAAGAAGCTGGTTATGAAGACCACAATGGTGATGGCATTGTAGATAAAGATGGCAAGCCATTCAGTTTTGAAATTCTCACCAATCAAAACAAAGAACGTGAAATGACTGCGGTTTTAATACAGCGCCGCCTTAAAGATGTGGGCATCAATGCAAACATTCGCGTATTAGAGTGGGCGAGCTTTCTAGGCCGATTTATTAAACCCAAAGAATTTGATGTCGTAGTATTAGGTTGGAGTTTATCGCTAGACCCGGATCAATACAGCATCTGGCATTCTAGCCAGCAAGCACCTGGTCAATTTAACTTTATTAGCTACAGTAACCCACGCGTAGATAAACTATTAGAAGCAGGTCGTCTGGAACTTGATCCTGAAAAGCGCATGAAAATCTACCATCAGTTTTCAACGATATTATTAGAAGATAGCCCAGTCGTATTTCTATCTGCGGGCTATGGCTTATCCGCCATTCATAAACGTGTAAGAGGTATTAGCAACCCAGCACCACCTGCGGGCATTGGCTATAACACTTATGAATGGAACATTCCAAGCGCATATGCTAGAAATGAAATGAGTGAGCATTAAACCATGCGCTATTATTTTACACGCCAACTTCATCATGCTTAAATACTTACTCAAACGCGTTTTCTGGATGATTCCATTGTTAATTGGCATCAGCCTGATTTCATTTTTCATCATGCATCTAGCGCCTGGCGACATCACGACGAGCGAAGCCAGCTTTAATCCAAAAGCCAGTGAAGAATCGCGGCAAAAATTACGCGAGTTATATAGCTTAGATAAACCAGTGATTGTGCAATATGGTTTATGGGTAAAACGTATGGCAACGTTAGATTTCGGCACGTCTTTCGCGTCGCATCAGCGACCTGTATTTTGGCAAACCAAAGATAAAGACGGCAACATTAGCTTAGGCATGATTCAGGAAGCGTTGCCAATTACCCTACTCATCAATGTATTGAGTCTTGTATTAATCATAGGCGTCGCGCTGCCCTTAGGCATAATTTCAGCACTGAAACAAAATCAATTAGCAGATCGTGGCATCACCTTATTCGTATTTATCGGCTTTGCCATTCCAGGCTTTTGGCTTGCACTCATGCTAATGTATTGGATGGGTGTGCAACACGCTTGGCTACCGATTTCAGGGCTAGAAAGTATGGGGCACGAAAATATGCCTTGGCTTTCTCGAACAATCGATACGCTTAAGCACTTAGTATTGCCCGTGTTTATTTCTGGGTTAACTGGCCTAGCTGGTATCTCTCTGTTTGTCCGCAACGGCATGTTGGAAGTGCTACATCAGGATTACATTACCACGGCACGCTCAAAGGGTTTAAACGAAAATCGTGTCATTTATGGTCATGCCCTACGCAATGCTCTACTTCCATTGATTACTATTTTTGGTCTCAGTATTCCAGGGTTGATTGGTGGCTCAGTGATCGCTGAGAGTATTTTTGCGATTCCGGGTATGGGTAAGTTGTTTTATGACGCGGTATTAATGAGAGATTTTCCAGTCATCATGGGCATTTTAACCATAGGTGCAGTACTCACATTGATTGGCAACTTATTGGCAGACATTGCTTACGCTTGGGCAGACCCTCGTGTCAGGCGCGGAGTGATGCAATGAAGAAAGTATTACATAACCCGCTGGCATTGATTGGTTTCACTATTATCGCCGGTATATTACTGCTGGCTTTAATCGCGCCGCTAATTGCACCTTATGACCCAGATGCCATCAATGTTAAAGCTATTTTGCTGTCACCTGGCGCAGGCCATTTCATGGGCACGGATGGACTAGGCCGCGATGTATTTTCCCGAATGCTCTACGGCGCACGCATATCGCTAATGGTAGGCTTTGTAGCCGTTGGTATTGCAACCGCCATCGGCATCGTCCTAGGTGCGATTGCAGGCTTCTACAGGGGCTGGGTAGACACTGTCATCATGCGCATTGTGGACGTGATGCTTTCTATTCCCACCTTCTTTTTGATTTTAGCCGTCATTGCTTTCTTAACGCCCTCTATCTGGAACATTATGATCGTGATTGGCTTAACCTCATGGATGGGCGTCACCAGATTAGTACGCGCAGAGTTTTTAAGTTTACGTAACAGAGAATTTGTGTTGGCCGCGCAAGCCTTAGGGGCTAAAGATGCACGGCTCATTTTCAAGCATTTGTTACCTAACAGCTTAACACCTATCATTGTCAGCTCAATACTAGGCATTGCCAGCGCAGTGTTAGTGGAATCAGGTTTAAGCTTTCTAGGATTAGGCGTACAAGCACCACAAGCTTCATGGGGGAACATTTTAACTGATGGTAAAGAATATATTCAGTTTGCATGGTGGTTATCACTCTTTCCTGGCCTTGCCATACTGATTACCGTGTTAGGGTATAATCTGCTGGGAGATGGTTTACGCGATGCGTATAACCCAAGAAGTAGTCAACATTAATACGTATGTTTTAGAACTTTTATTCAAGATTAAAAGATAGATAGGAATAATGTCATGGGATTTTTAGCAGGTAAAAAAATATTAATCGCTGGTTTATTAAGCAACCGTTCAATCGCTTACGGCATTGCTGCCGCCATGAAACGTGAAGGCGCAGAACTCGCGTTCACCTATCAAGTTGAAAAGCATAAAGATCGTGTTGCTAAGTTAGCGGCAGATTTTGATTCAACATTAGTATTTCATTGCGATGTTGCAGAAGACAGCTTAATAGATGCGCTATTTGTAGATATTGCCAAACACTGGGATGGTATTGATTCTATCGTCCATTCAGTCGCCTTTGTGCCGAAAGACGCGCTCGATGGTGACTTTGTAGAAAAAACTACGCGCGAGAACTTCCGCATCGCGCATGACATTAGTTCATACAGCTTTATCGCCATGGCCAAGGCCGCATTGCCGTTAATGCTAGGTCGCAATGGTAGCTTATTAACGCTCAGCTACCTAGGTGCAGAACGCACCATGCCAAACTACAATGTCATGGGTTTAGCCAAAGCAAGCCTTGAGGCTAATGTACGCTATATGGCGCAAAGCTTAGGTCCTAAAGGCATTCGTGTAAACGCAGTCTCTGCAGGCCCGATTAAAACATTGGCGGCATCAGGGATTGGAGACTTCGACAAAATGATTAACTTCAATGCAAAACATGCCGCACTACGCCGTAATGTAACCATTGAAGAAGTCGGCAATGCTGCCGCGTTTTTATGCAGCGATTTAGCCTCTGGTATTACTGGCGAAATTACTTATGTAGACGGTGGCATGAACATTACTGCTGCGGGTGTAATTGAGTAATCAGCATAATCAATTGTAAGTAATAAAAAAGGCACCCGCGGGTGCCTTTTTTATTATGCTGGCTTTATTAACACTGAGTTACTAATTGTTAACTGCACTACCTAATAAAACCTTCTCATTCACTTTCACTTTAGCCTTTTCACGCAAAGATTGCTTGTAAGCAGCAAGGTACTCGCTCATTAACGCTGTATTGAGCTCAGTTTTAGCCACTTTTTTTGCGTCAGCATCAGTAGATGCCAACTCTGCAACCTTAATTACTTTAACCAGCAAGTAGCCTTGTTTGCTATCTGCCATGCCAGAATAAGCAGGTAACTTATTCACATTAGTTTTAAACACTTGATTCATAGCAAGCTCGGTTAAACCTTGCGCATTTTTACGGTCAACGGTGACCGCTGGAATCCATTCAATACCCGCAGCTTCTTTACCAGCACGCAGATCTTTCAATGCAGCCTCACCTTTAGCAGCGGCTAACTTTGAGGCAGCCTCTAATTTAAGCAATGCTTCAATGCCAGATTTTACTTCATCGAAACTACGTGGTGCCGCAGGTTTGTATTCAATTACTCGTGCAGAAACTAAATTGTTTGGTGAAACTTCAACCGCCTCAGTATTTCTGTGGTCTTTGAGCACTTCGTTAGAGAAAACGAGGTTCATAATCTTATCATTTTTGAAGTATTTAGCGCCCACTTCACGACTTAACCAGTCTGAGGTGTGCACTTCACCGTTAAATGCTTTAGCGGCTGGCTGCAAGCTAGAAGACTGTTCATAAACCATATTGCTAAAGTTTTCAGATTTTTCAGCCACAAACGCTTGGGTTTTTTGATAGATTAGATCTGCTTTAACTTGAAATTTAAGTGTGTTGTAATCAGAACCACCGCCACTGATTTCAGTCACTTTGATAATGTGATAACCAAACTCCGATTCAACTAAATCACTGATTTGATTTACCTTCATATTAAAAGCAGCCTCTTCAAATGGCTTCACCATTGCGCCACGACCGAAGCTACCTAAGTCGCCCCCTTTTACTGCCGAACCTGGATCTTGTGAGTTTTTAACAGCTAATTGCTCAAATTTACTTGGATCCTTTTTAATTTCAGCAAGTAAGGCTTCAGCTTTAGCTTTAGCCTGCTTTTTTTGTTCTGGAGTAGCACTTACACCAAAACCAATCAAAATATGGCTGGCACGCCTTTGCTCATTTCCAACATATTTGGAAGCATTTTCATCATAAAATTTCTTCACCTCAGTATCATCCACTTTCACATCTTTAATGAAATTAGCGGGTGATAATAACAAAAACTCAATTTTAACTTGCTCAGGTACCACTAATTTATTTTTATGTAGCTCGTAATAAGCTTTCACTTGTGCAGGGTCAATTTTAACCTGACTCACAAAGTCTTGCGTTTTAATCTCAGACACAGTGACTTGACGTTGCTGATTAGTGATTTTGAACGCGTTGTCTGCCTGTGCCTTAGAAATAAAACCAAGCTTGGTGATGCCGTCTTGTGCTTGCTGTGCGAGTAAGTCAGCGCGCATTCCAGCCTCAAATCTAGACGGTGAAATATGATTTTGTTGCAAAGTTTGATCGTACATTTCTTGCGAAAATTTACCATCTTTCTGAAATTCTGGCATACCAGTCACATAAGTTGACAGTTGCGCATCACTAATCGCATATTTAGCATGTTGAATTTCGTTATTCAACAGTTGCTTATTAATCAACTGATTCAATACGATTGATTTCACTTCAGGGCTGTCTAATTGCGCTTGATCTGCTTTACCTTCAGACAACAATCGATCTCGCATGTTTTTCAAAGCGTTCGAATATTCTTGCACAGAAATACTATTGCCATTAATTTCTGCAACGGCAATATTATGCCCAGCATTATTCAAGTAAGAATCAATACCAAACAATGCAAAAGGAATGGTAATTAAAGCCAGTAATGCTTTACCAACCCAACCTTGGGCTACGGTGCGGATGTTATCTAACATAAAAACTTTCTATCCTTTAAAGTACAGACTAAATATCAAACAAATTTAAAACAATTTTCAAAACGATTACCTATCAAGTTCACCGTTAAAAAAACGTGATTAATATAGCATAAGATGCGCTTATATGATGAGGAAATACACTAGACCTTTTGCAGACTGCGCTGGCGCCTGACTTCATACAAACAAATACCGCTGGCGACACTCACGTTTAAGCTCTCAACCGAGCCAAACATCGGAATGGTTACCAAAGCATCGCAATTTTCAGCGGTTAAACGGCGGATACCATCACCCTCTGCACCTAATACAATGGCAATTGGCCCATCAAGCTTGATATTCAACAAATTACTTGGCGCATCCATTGTCGTACCAACCACAAACACGCCGGCTTCTTTAAGTTCGCGTATTGTTCTTGCAAGGTTAGTCACCGCGATAAACGGCACGGTTTCTGCTGCACCACTCGCAACCTTACGCACAGTTGCATTCAGGCCTACCGCTCTATCTTTGGGGGCAATCACCGCGTGCACACCCATCGCATCGGCTACGCGTAAACAAGCACCTAGATTATGCGGATCTTCAACACCATCCAAAATCAGAAAGAATGGTGGTTCAGTTAAGTCCGAGTCTAAAATATCATGAATATCTTTATACGGAATTGGCGTATCAACGACACGGGCAATCACGCCTTGGTGACGACCATTCATACCCGCCATGCCATCTAGTCGTGCACGGTCAACCTCCATGGTACGCACACCAGCAGACTCGGCCATTTTCAGCAAATCTTTCATGCGCGCATCTAAACGATCACGGTCGATTAAAATCTCTTGCACACTTGCGCTGTGTTGGCGTAAACGGCTTAATACTGCATGAAAGCCAAATAAAATACGGGCATCGCTCATTTCTTTACCTTAAATTAAGTTCTTAAAATTTATTTCTTACGTTTAGTTGTTTTTTTAGCGACTTTTTTTGCTTTAGTCAGTTTTGATGCGTGGTTATCAGGGCCTTGATTTGCAGGTTTGTTACCAGTTGTTGGTTTTCCAGCACTTGATTTACTGCTGGATCGTGGTTTAACGCCGAACTTACCTTCAAACTTAGGCATGGATTTTACAGGTTTTACGTCACCAGCGCGCACTATAATATTCGCACTTTCATCCTCTATCGATATGTTTTTATTCACTAAAGTAAAATCAATCTTAGTGGTTTCTAAATCTACCCGCACGACTTTAATGGTTAATCGATCACCTAGGCGATAGCGCACACCAGTGCGCTCGCCAGCCATTTCATGGTGCGCCTTATCGTAATGGAAGTAGTCGTTGCCTAACTCAGTGACGTGCAACAACCCCTCTACATACACGCCATCCAAGGCAACAAATAAACCAAAACTCGTTACACCGGCCACAGTGCCTTCAAACACTTCACCGATTTTATCTTGCATGTAAAAACATTTCAGCCAATTAGTCACATCGCGCGTGGCGTCATCGGCGCGACGCTCGGTCATTGAGCAATGAATGCCCAACTCGGTCCAATCGCCGGCTTTATACTTATCACCGTTGATAGTCGCTTTAATGGCGCGATGAATTAACAAATCCGGATAACGACGGATTGGCGAAGTAAAGTGTGCGTAAGCCTCATATGCCAAGCCAAAGTGCCCGACATTATCCGGGCTATACACCGCTTGCTGCATAGAGCGCAATAGCACCGTTTGCAATAACTGTGCATCTGGGCGCTCTTTGATTTTGGTGAGCAATTTTCCATAATCTTTAGCATGCGGCGAATCACCACCGCCTACACCAAACCCAAACTCGCTCATAAACGTACGTAAAAGCTCAAGCTTTTCAGGCGTAGGACCTTCGTGGATGCGGTACAAAGCCGGATGCTCATGTGCTTTA
>CAINWC010000027.1 GCA_903854305.1 uncultured Pseudomonadota bacterium
GCTTATGGTGCTGTTTGTACGCCAGATTTTTTTGGCTTTAACGCCAATTTAGAGCTGCAATATCGCGGTAGATTTGATGCTGCAGGTCGTGGTGAACCGCCGGTAGATAACTCGAGAGATTTATTTAACGCCATGAAAATGATTGCAAAAACGCAGCAGGGCCCTAAAGAGCAAATTGCCAGCATAGGCTGTAGCATCAAATGGTTTGCCCAAGAATCAATTTAAGCGTCTATTGAATAAAAACATGAATGATATTAAGGATAAAAAGCTAAGTTGGGGGATTTTAGGCGCAGCACGTGTTAATGAGCGCCTGCTCCCTGCCATTATTGAGGCGTCAAATTCTAAGCTAGTCGCTATTGCCAGTCGCCGTGCTGGTGCGGCTAAAGCAACTTTAGAAAAGTACGCGCCATGCCACGCTAACGTTACTTGTTACGATGACCTAGATGCGCTGATTAACGATGCGAACGTACAAGCTATTTATTGCCCAATGGCTAATAACGAGCATGTGAAATGGGCGTTAAAAGCGATTAACGCAGGCAAACATGTTCTCATTGAAAAGCCGATGGCCTTAACTGTCGCCGATATTGAGGCCATCGAAAGTGCAGCCATTAAAAACAAGGTTAAAGTGATGGAAGGTTTTATGTATCGCTTTCATCCGCAACATGCACGGGTAAAAGAGATTGTAGCGTCGGGCTTAATCGGCGAGGTGTTGTCAGTGCGTGCAAGCTATTCATTTTTAATGAAACCTGCACGCATGTACCGCATTGCCAGCGGTGTCGAGTTAGGCGGTGGTGCTATGTGGGACATTGGCCCTTACGCGATTCATACTTTACGTTGGGCTATGGGGTTAAGTCAGGGCACCAAAAATGGCAAATCCGCAGAACCAATATTAGTCACCGCTCATGCAAAATTTAACGATGTGGGCGCAGATATTGTCACCAGCGGCATATTAGATTTTGGCCATGATAGCGAAGGCCGTGCCCGATTTGGCCATTTTGATGTCAGTTTTGAGCGCTCACGCAAATCAGAATACGAGATTATTGGCACTAAGGGCTGGGTAAAATGCCATGCTGCATGGGTATTTCAAAATGATGTGCCAGTGATTTCATGGGCGCTAGAAGATGGAAAGTATGCCGAAGAGCGCTTCGCACCGAGCAACCACTTTAATTTAGAAATTGAACATTTTAGTGATTGTGTGTTGAATGATAAAGCTCCGTTGTTAGATTTTTCCGATGCAATCGATAATTGTAGGGCTATTGAGGCCGTGTTGAAGTCCGCAGCGACTGGCAGAGCGGTTGCTTTACCTGTTAATGCGTAGCAACCATATTGTTTAGATGAGTGGGGTGGGGTGCAAATGACCCCATTTTGCATCCCCTACAGAAAACCATGCATTCATCCGCCATTTATCGTTGATTTAAAGCATGCTGCCGACAAACAATTTATGTGCTGTAACCTTTTATCCATCAGTGTTACAGGTATATATTTTTGTGAAATTATTCATTACGCACACGTAAAAAGCTTGCAAACTTTGGCTTACCATTAATTGTTTTGTCGCGATAGGTATAGGTGACGATACTGCCAATTTTTGGTGGATCGGCACGTTGCGCATCCGTGAAACCTGTGCCAAGTTTAAAGCGTATACCTTCAGCTGTTTCTACTTCCAGCGCATCGAGTTTGCCAGTGTATTTGCCACGTCCAGCGGTATGTCCCATCACGGTTGCCTCGGCATCGTATAGCAGTTTTAATTTAAGTAGCACATCACTGCGCCCCGTCACATAAAGCGCATCGGCTCTATGCAGCATGAGACCTTCTCCACCTTGCGCAACGACTTGTTTCAGTCGTGCATTGAGTGTCATGTCGTCATTGACGCGAAATTGTTTCACAGCTTTTAGATGTGGGATATTTGCCTGCTTAACGATTTCGGTAATACGTTTTGCGCGCGCTTCAAACGTGCCGCGTGCGTTTGGTAATTCAAATACAAGGTAGGAAATACCGCGCCATTCTTCATCTATCGGAGTATCTTTGCGTACCGCACCGGAAAGTGCGTCGAACTTGCCGCGACCAAGCCAAAGTTCGCCGTCTAGCAACGTTGCCGGCAAGTCTTTCGTAAACCAAGCTGGCGCTGCGATAACGCGGCCCATGCGGGTATGAAATGTTTTGCCATCCCACACTGCGCGCATACCGTCAAATTTTTCACTTACCAAATATTGCCGCACATCAATGCCACGCTGGTAAACCTGTGCCAATAATACATCGGAAACATTTTGTTGAGCGAGGCTCTGCGTGGCCAATATCGATAAGCAAAGCGCACTGGCGATAACGATTAACACTAAATGGCGAGTCAATTTCATGGATGTAGTTTAAAGCAATAAGCCAGCGTGTGCCGGTATTGTTGTGGTGGCAAATTTAACCTTAGAACGCGACTGTACCAATATAGCCGTCAGGCAGTATCAAATCTCTGCAACGATATTGGGCGAGACGTTTGTCTGTTGCTTCATTCCACTCAGTCAATACTTCCCCGCCACATTTTAATCTGGCCTCAAATGCTGTCCATGCCTTAGCAAAATCATGGGCTTGTCGATTAGATGGTGCGCTGGCAATCTCATTGCCTAGGTAGTCAGTGGCAAGGATTTTAATCTCATTAGAGGCTGGTGTGCTGCTAAGGGACATTAAATCTATACCCAATACGCCGTTTATATTGATGGCTGCCAGCGATAATCCAATTTCATGGCTGACAGAAAGTCCGATATTCAGTTTTGGATTTAAAAGCTTAAGCGCTTGCCCGGGCTGGGAGAGTAGTGCTATTTCAGCGGACGAGCAGGCTAAAAGCAGGGCTAACGCCTCTTGTAAGGCCGTACGTATTTGCAGGCGTGCTTCAGTACGCGTGATGTTTGGGGCGGTCCGCAGGGCAAGCACCAGTAGACCGCCGTCCAATTTTAGCTGACTTACTGGCGCTGACCAGTCATAAACGGTAAGCCGCTGATGCGTCATTTAGAGTCTGTCAGGTATTGCCGGACTTCCCCACCAGCGCGAGTTGGCGGGAATGCTTTCGCCTTTCATCACCAGTGTTAATGGGCCAAGTTTTACGTTATCTGCCACAAAAGCGCTGTAAAGCACGGTGCTTCGTGGTCCTATGCATACACGTTTGCCAATGTTCACGTGGTCAATTTTCATAATACGGTCTTCAAAAAGATGCGTTTGTGGACACACCAGTGCATTGAGTTCGCTGTAATCGCCAATGGTCACGCAGTCAAATTCCGTGAGGTCGGTGGTATCCAGATAAACACCGCGGCCAATATGACTGCCAAGCAAGTTAAAGGCGATGGGGAGCCACGGCGTACCGCGTAGATAGCGCATAAAGTTGGGTACCACAAGACCTTCGTAGAGGTTGGTGATGCCTTCCGAAGCCCAGACGAATGGCGTCCACATCGGCTGTGAGCGTTTGTTGTAACGGAAAATAAACAGCCATTTAAGCGTTGCAATAAAGATAAATCCGCCGACACCGTAAAGCAATCCAGCGATATTCAGGTGTAAAGCCACCACACCCCAGCGGCCAGCGCCAGCGTATGGCATGGCGTTGAGTACGACTGTATAGCCAACCGCAATAATGACCGCATGCGGTGTGATGATGCGGTAGGCTTCCACCAAGCCTCGGCCTAGTCTGCGTAAAAATGAAGGGCGAAATGTCAGTGATTCAGCAAAGCCGGCGGCTTGTTCACGCGCCGGCAGGTTGATGGCAGGTGAGCCTAACCAAGTATCACCGTTTTGTATCACACCGTTGCTTGGTGCTCGTGAGTGAACGCCAATCAGCACGTTTTCCGGCAAAATTGTGCCATCTGGGATGTATGCGCCATTACCCACAAAGCAGCGTTTAGAAATGATGGTTGGCTGCGTACGCATCCAGCCGCCCTCAATGGATTCATCGCCTAGCATAACGCCATCGGCGATAAAGCTTTCATCGCCTAGCGTGAGTAGATCTGGCACGACACCTTGCGCGGTGGAAATTTCAGCATCGCGCCCGACTTTGGCGCCGAGTAGTCGGTACCAATATGGCGCATATACCGTGGCATAAACACCGTGCAAAATATTAAGGCTGGATTCTTGAATTTGGTTGACCAGCCAGCGTCTGCAGTAAACATTACTGTGCACAGGCCAGCAACCCGCTTTTAAGCGCATTAAAACAGCCCAGCGTAGCGCAGCAGAAATTAATGCGGTGCAAATGATTAACACGGCCGTTGCGGGGAACGCGAATACAAAAAATTTGAACATTTGGCCCGCTATGTTGCTATGGTCTAGCCATGTGGTGCTTTCGTCTACCAAGTCGATTAACACCATACTTGGAAAAATTGGAATAAAAAAAAGTGTCGCGGTAGCCAATACGCCGAAGACGAAAAATACAGACTCACTGAACAAGCGAACCTTAGAGGCTACTGGTCGAGGTGTTTGCGCTGCGTAGTTAAAAGCGCCAATGTCACGCGCGGGTGAGCCGCTCCAAATGCGGGCTGGCGGTATTTGCATGCCATCGCTTAGCGCGTATAATCCTTCAAGATGGCCATGCTTGCCAACGCTTGTGTTTCCTTCAAGTACAGCATAAGAATCAACGCAGGCTTCTTCAGCTAAAGTAATGTGACCCAGCACCAGTTCGCCATGTTCAACCCGCGCATTTTCCAAATTGACGGCATTGCCAATGCTTACGCCATCTGCGATGCTAAGGAGGTCATGCGCACGTATAGTCAGTGAGCCTATGTTAACTTCTTTACCAACTTTAGCGCCTAAAGCGCGTAGCCACCACACATAAAGGCTTGAGCCGCCAAGCATGTAGAGCGGGGCGCCTTCAATTAGGCGGTCCGCCAGCCACCAGCGAAAATAGGTGACGCCCCACAATGGATAGCGACCAGCTTTAAGGCGCCCGGTAATCAGCCACTTGCCGGCAATGGCAACGACAAAACTTAATGCGGTTGCCAGTAGAAAAACGCCAACAGTTGCTGCCATGGCTAGCACAATCGAATCGCCAGGATCGCCAGTAAAAAAGTGATAGGTGAAAAATGAGGCCAGCCATTGCGACATGCGTAGCAATACCAAGCCCGGCACTGCGATTGCTTGTGCCGTGCCGCATAACCAGCGCTTGAATGCCGAAGGTGGAATCCAAGTGGATTCAACGGTAGGTAAGGCGACTGGAATATCGTTAAGAATCTCAGCAATTTTGCCGATTTGACGATGTTGATAAATATCTCGTACAGTAAAACTACAAAATTGAGGGGTATTGCGCAGAGCCGATGCTAAACGTGCAGCTAGTAGAGAGTGGCCACCTAAGCCTGAAAAGAAATCGGCTTCGCGCAGTATTGCTTGACCAGGAAAAAGTTTAGTAAGTTCTGCGAAGAGCACTTCTTCAGCCAGATTTTCAGGCGTATCAGAATCGTTATTGCCAGCGCTTACCATCGTTAATGGTAAAGCCCGTAGTGCCTTGCGATCAATTTTACCGGAAGTCAGACGTGGCATTTCTGGCAGCGCTTCAAAATGGCTAGGCACCATATAAGGTGGCAGCGTTTCGGCCAATGCCGCACGCAAATCTGCCAGTACTGGCGCAGATTTATTTTCGGTAATCAGGTAGGCGATTAAACGTTCGATGCCGTCATCTTTACGCAGAATAACCGCCGCAGTGCCGATATTGGGCTGTTGGCAAAGCGCAGCCTCAATCTCGCCAAGCTCGACTCTGAAGCCGCGAATTTTGACCTGATCGTCAGTTCTGCCAAGACACTGTACATTACCGGCTTCGTCAATGCGTGCAAGGTCTCCAGTACGATAAAGTCTTTGGTCATTTGGGCCGCTGGCGAAGGGGTTAGCCATGAATTTTTCAGCGGTCAAGTCGGGTCGTCCGAGATAACCCATTGCGACACCTGGGCCGCTAATGCATAGTTCGCCAGTTTCTCCGCGCGGTAACAAGCGCAGGCTATGTGTGGGTTCTGGGTCGACAACGAGCAGCACGTAATTAGGTAAAGGGCGACCAATGGTGACAGGCTGGCCTGCATGTAATTCGGCTAAGCTGGCTGAAACTGTCGCTTCGGTCGGTCCGTAGGTATTGAATAGTTGGCGCTCAGGTGTGGCCCAGCGATTGGCGAGCGCTTCTGGGCAGGCTTCGCCACCGAGATTAATAATGCGGACATTAGGAAGATCTCGGTTGAAGAGCGCTAGTAAGGTTGGCACCGCATGCAGTACCGTAATTCCATTCGTTATTAATGCCAGCGGTAAAGTTTCTGGGTCAGTAGCGACTTCTTTTGGCGCAATCCAAAGCGTAGCGCCGACCAGATAGCTAATCCAGATTTCTTCAAACGACATGTCGAAAGCCACTGAAAAACCTTGGTAAACACGATCGGTTTTATTGATGCCAAGCTGACTGTTTTCACTGCGTAAAAAGTGGCAAATTGCCCCTTGATTAATTTGAATACCCTTTGGCTTTCCGGTAGAGCCTGAAGTGTAAATCACATAAGCAGGGTGTTCCGGCAGAACGCCTTTACGCCTGTTTAACAGCGCTGGATGTGGCAAAAGTAAATTTTCTGCAGTCCAGATTTTTTGTGGTAATTCGTGAAGGTTCGGTAAAAAAATATCGCAGCTAATGAGTCCTGCGGCATCCGCATCGCTTAGACATATCGCAATGCGATCCACTGGCGTATCCGCGTCAAAAGGTAACCATGCGGCGCCGGCTTTAGCGATGGCAAGCTGCATCACGAGCAGGTTTATTCCACGTGGTAGCCACAGGCCCACAATCTGCCCCGCATGAACGCCCTTTTCTATTAGCCTTGAGGCTGCAATGTCACTCAGGTCGTTTAGCTCGCTGTAGCTCAGTGTGCGTTCTTCAAAAACTAGCGCAGTCTGTTGCGGCAGAAGGTTCGCAGTGGCTTCAAAAATGTCGGCGAGCGTTTCGTTGCGGATTAGCTCAGCTTGAAGTGGGCCAAATAGTTGGCTGGTGGTAGCATTAAAAGTATCGTTAGTTGGCATAGCGTTTCATTAGTAGAATTTTGTTTTATTCAATCGCTGTAAGACCGCTATTATAGTTTATGCAATCACCAAATAGAACGATTACATCTTGCGCTGGTAGATATGTAGTTGCAATCGCCTATTCTTAGGCCTAACCCTTTATGTTTAGGCCTTATGCTTAAACCGTGCGATTTACTGATGTGGCACTTGCCGAAGAAGGCTATTTAAGCAATAATTTAGTCTTTGTA
>CAINWC010000028.1 GCA_903854305.1 uncultured Pseudomonadota bacterium
GTTGTACATTTTTGAGTAGCGTGGCCATTGTAGCGGGGCGGCCAATGCTTAATTTTTCGAGCTTAGAGGTTAGGCTGCTCATGGTGTAGCGTGGCGGCGCGATGGTGTTGTGGGCTTTTAACTCTACTTGGTTTACTGGTAACAATGTTCCCCGGTTAAGTGTGGGTAGGGTGACGGTTTTGGGCGTTTCTGCGGCTTCATCGTCTTGCATTGATGGTGACTTGGCGGCGGGGGTGTTTAACCAGCCTGCGGCGCTTAGTGTGCGTGCGGTTGCGGTAAATTTGTGTGTGCCACTGACTGCATCAGTGAGTATGATGCATTTAACGGCGTAGGTGGCTGGTGAGAGCTGGCTGTTGATGGCGCGCTCTCTGATTAGTTTGTAGAGCGCTCTCTGCTCATCGGTGGCGCCTGCTTCTTCGACTTCAAAATAGGATGGGCGAATGGCTTCGTGGCCTTCTTGGGCTTGTTTATTTTTGCTTACCCAGGTATTCGGTTTTACTGGGATTGGTAGGCCTTGTTTTTGTAGCCATGCGCGGATTTCTTCGGCGGCCATTGGGTCGATGTTCGGGCTGTCGGTGCGATGGTAGGTGATGTGGCCGTGTCCTGATCCGTCACCTTCAAAAAGTTTTTGTGCAATTTCCATGGTCTTTTCAGCATCCCATTTCAATACTTTGTCGGCCACTTGTATCATGCTGATCGTATAGAGAGGCGAGGGCGGTAGGCGGGTTTCCGTTGTTTCAGTGCAGGATTCTACTGCTAGCGTTTTTTGGGAAGCTATTTGTAGTGCGGTATCTTTGATTAGGCATTTGGAAGCGTTATCTTCAATGTCGTATTCGCTGTTTGGTTTTGGGGTGACGCGTGGGGCAATTGTTAACGGGATTTGCCATTCTGCCATCCAGCCGCCCATGTCCATGTGGACGGTATAATATTGTTCGATTACATGATTACGAATTTTACGTTCTCGTTCGATGACTAAGGCTTCGACGGCGGTTTGTACGCGGCCTGCGGACGCGCCTTTTTGTTTTATTTTGTTCCAAAGGATGGGTGAGGCTACCCAGCCGAGGATGCGGTCAATGAGGCGGCGTGCTTCGCGTGATGAGACCAGGTTCCAGTCAATTGTGCTTGCTGCGTTGTAGGCGTCTTCAATCTTTTCTTTGGTAATGGCATTAAAGCGCATGCGTTTCGGATTTTTAAGGCCGAGGTAGCCAGCGACGAATGCGCCGATTGATTCGCCTTCACGATCATCGTCTGAAGCGATGTAGATGTCAGTGCCAGGATTGTCTTTTAGGTATTTTTTTAAAGTGGCAATGACACGTGTACCGTCAACAGTTCGTTTGCTATTTTTTGTGAGTTCGTAGCGTCCTTTCATGGCGGCGCGATCTATGCCTACGTCGGGTGCTATCGGGTTTTCTGGCAGGTCACAAATGTGGCCGCAGGTGGCGATGGCTTTGAATCTTCCTGCAAACATTTCGTTTAATTTTTTGGCTTTGTTTGGGCTTTCAACAATAATTAGTGTGTTTTGCATGAATATTCCTTGATGGGATAGGGATGTATTGTGCTATATTATCATTTTATAATGATAAATAAGTTTATACTTTTGCTTTTAAAATCTTTTGCAGCAAAAGTTTTATAGGATAAATATACGATGGCTTTAGAAGACGATGTTCTCAGAAATGAATTTTCTGGTAATGAAGGCAGGGTGATTGATGCTGAGGTGGTTTTTAATCGGCCTGAGAAGTCACGTAAATTACTTTATCCAATGTTGCTGGTTAGTATGTTGGCGGTGATTGGGGTAGGGGTAGGGGGCTTTTTTTTGATGAAGCCAAGCGCTTTAGTTGGCGCGGCTCCGCATGTTGGCATACCTAAACCTTCTGGTACTATTCCGCCGAATGATTTGTTGGGTGATGTTAATGTGAAGCCTGTTGTGGGTTTGATTACGCCTAGTGAACCCGTTGCAACGTCGCCCGCATTTGGCGTTGGTATAAATGCTAACCCTTTGGATGATAAGTCCGATGTAGAGCCTGCGAGTATAGAGGTTAAGCAAGTGCCCGCGCCGAATATTGAGGTTTTGCCAGCTTTAAATGCTATTGAAGCTAAGCCCGAATTATTATCTGCTGTTAAGCCTGTAGATATTGCAGTAAAGACTTTGGCTCCTGTAGCGGTTGCTCCAGCGGTAAGCCCTGAGAGGTTTGATGTATTTGAACAGAAGATGCGCGATTTAGCAGTAATTTTAGAGGCGTTATCTAAAAAGATTGATGTGTTGGTATCAGATAATAAAACTGAGACCTCTAAGGCCGCGCCTAGCAAGGTGATTGGTTCTGTTAAGACCTCGACAGCGAAAAAGGAGGTGGTGGCTAGTATGCAAGATTTACATATTACTGCGTTGCTTTCTGACGGCGTTATGTTTGATGGTGATGTTCCGGTGCTTGTTGGCCAATTTTCAAAGCAGTTGGGCGGGCGTATTGTGAGTATTAACACAGAGCAAAATACGGTTGTTACTGATTCTAAAATTTATAAGGTGCGGTAAATGACTGATAAAAACATGACTGTAAGTTTAAGCAGCAGGCTTATGAAGGCTAAAAATATAGTGCCCGATGCAGAAAAGCACAAAATTACCAGCTTGATTGCAAAGACTGCTAAATTTCGCGGTGATATGTTGCTTGAGGAGTCTATTTATGTGAAAGGGTCGATTCAAGGTAGTGTTGTGATTTCAGGTGAAGATATGATTCTTAGTCTGGCTGAGGGCGCGATTATTCAAGGCAATGTTAAGGCAGACGTTGTTGTTGTTTCTGGCACAATTTTTGGGAATGTTGAGGCTAAACTTTTGAAGCTTCATTCATCGGCACGAATTGAAGGTGATATTAGTTATCAGCGAATACTTGTGGATGACGGTGCTACCATTATTAGTTCTAATATGGCGAAGGTAAATGGTGAAACTATTACTCAGCATACAGGGTTAGCAGTTGAAGTGGTTGGTTAATATTTTTAGTGTTCGTACCAACGCCAGATAATCTTTTCAAAGATATAGTAAATCATTATATAGAGACCATCTCACCAAAGAAGCGTAGTGGACAAAGGACCGATTTTTACAGGGCTAGGGGCATACTGCCGTTGCTTGGGAATTTTAAGCTGTCTGAGATTAAGCCTATGCACTTGGTGGCCTTTCGTGACAGCCGATTGGCTACTCCTCATTCCAGAATTCCAAAACAAACACTTTCTGCATCAACCGTTAAGGGTGATTTATTATTAATCTCACATATTTTCACTACCTGTGTTCAGGAGTGGGGTATGGATGAGTTGCCCAACCCTGTATCCAAGATTAAGAAGCCAAAAGCTAATCCTGGTAGAACGAGAAGACTTACTGATGCAGAACAATCTAAATTGTTGCATCATGCACACAATCATCCTAATGTTGAAATGTACGCTATTGTTGTTATTGCTTTAGAGACGGCTATGCGTCAGGGAGAAATTTTAAAAGCTACTTGGGAAAACATTAACTGGCAGAAAAGAATACTACATTTACCTATCACGAAAAACGGCGATGCGCGAGATGTGCCTTTAAGTATTAAAGCTTTTGGGATATTGCATGATTATCTGCCTAGAAAATCAGAAGGTAAGATTTTCAGCTATACGAGTAACGGACTTAAAAGTTCGTATCGTCATCTTGTGAAAACGATTGGTATTAAAAATCTTACTTTTCATGATTTACGCCATTCGGCGATTTCATCATTGCTTGAACGTGGACTGAATACCATTGAGGTTTCAACGATCTCTGGGCATAAATCTATGTCGATGTTAAAACGCTATGCACATCTACAGGTTTTTAAATTGGTTAAGAAGTTAGATCCTAAACCTAAGGCAAAAAGAGATAGGTTATTTCTACGGTCACAATTGCCAGATTACCCCGTTATAGTTACAAAGATGTCTAAAAATTTTAGAATTGAATTTCCTGATTTTATTGGCCTGGAATTAAGCGAATATGTTTTAATTGACGCTATGGAAAAAGCAAAAGCTATTTTGCTGCATAAGGTTATTTCCTTGATTTGCGATGGTCATGAATTACCCGAGCCTTCACTTGAAGATAATATTACATTGCGGCACAGGAATAGCACTGTCGAGATGATTTCGCCTTTGTGAGAACTGGATTACTCAGTTTAACAAGCTGTGTGGTTGCTACATAATTTCATATAAAGTGTTAAGAATTTAGCATCTACATGATGTTGCCAATCCAGTGTGTGGAAAAACCAAGGTGGTAAATTTTACGTTGCCTCTA
>CAINWC010000029.1 GCA_903854305.1 uncultured Pseudomonadota bacterium
ACAGTACAATTAGCGATTGATTACATCAATACTAACCTCAAATAATTCAAATGAAAGCAGCAGGTTATTAACTTGCTGCTTTCACCCTTCGTTTCTTAAACCCTTCTAAGAGACAATCTTATGTCTAAACGTAGAGTAGTCGTCACCGGTCTTGGTGTAGTTTCACCCGTTGGTATTGGGGTTAAAACTGCATGGGATAACATTGTTGCTGGTAAATCTGGCATTACACAAATCACTAAATTCGATACAAGTGCATTTTCTTCAACCATAGCCGGTGAGGTAAAAGACTTTAATGTTGAAGATTTTCTTAGCGCAAAAGACGCTAGACGAATGGATACATTCATTCAATACGGCTTGGTAGCGGCTATTGAAGCGGTTAAAGATTCTGGAATTATAGTTACTGAGGAAAATGCTGAGCGCATTGGCGTATCAATTGGCTCTGGCATTGGTGGTATGCAGTTTATTGAAGATACAGACATTTTGTATCAAGCGTCAGGCCCACGGAAAATTTCACCATTTTTCATCCCGGGCACAATTATCAACATGATTTCAGGTAATTTATCCATCATGTTCGGCTTTAAAGGTCCGAACGTCGCTATTGTAACGGCTTGTACGACTGGTACGCACTCGATTGGCGATGCCTCACGCATGATTGAATATGGTGACGCAGATATGATGATTGCAGGCGGTGCAGAGGCGGCCATTACACGTTTAAGTGTCGGTGGTTTTGCTGCTTCACGTGCGCTATCAACCCGTAATGACGACCCTGCAACGGCAAGTCGCCCATGGGACAAAGATCGTGATGGCTTTGTGATAGGCGAGGGCGCCGGTGTCATGGTGCTTGAAGAATATGAGCATGCAAAAAAACGCGGTGCAAAAATCTATGCTGAATTAAGCGGTTACGGCATGAGCGCAGACGCGTATCACATGACTGCGCCGAATATGGACGGCCCACGTAGGTCGATGCGTAACGCCATGAATAACGCAGGTATTGACCCCAGTAAAGTACAGTTCATCAACGCGCATGGCACATCAACGCCACTAGGTGATTCTAACGAAACCAATGCGATTAAAGCGGCTTTTGGTGAACATGCTTACAAGTTGGTGGTGAACTCTACCAAGTCAATGACTGGCCATCTATTAGGCGGAGCCGGTGGTTTGGAGTCAGTATTTACCGTTCTTTCTATTTACAACCAAATATCACCACCGACGATTAATATATTCAATCAAGATCCTGAATGCAATTTGGACTTTTGCGCAAATACCGCACGAGATATGCCAATTGAATACGCATTGAAAAATAATTTTGGCTTTGGTGGCACTAACGGTAGCTTAGTATTTAAGAAAATTTAACATCAAAAAAGTATAATATTTAAGACAATATAGTTTAAATTATATAAGATTTATTATCCTCTAATACACTCAAAGCCTGCGTATATACACGACGCAGGCTTTTCTTTTTCAGCTAGTCTATTCATCTAGGCTATGGTTTAATTATGGCTTATGACACGTTTTAACACATATTTAGTTAACGGCAGTTTTGATCAGGCCATCTCGCCTCTTGATCGTGGCTTTGCTTATGGTGATGGGGTTTTTCGCACCATGGTCATGCGTAATAGCCTGCCTGATAACTGGCCGCAGCATTACCAAAAGTTAGTGGCAGATTGCGCTGTTATTGGCATCGTTTGTCCGAGCGCAGAACTGCTCATGAGCGATTTGCAACAGTTATTTGCAATCGATGAGATTGCGGTTGCTAAAATAGTAATTACCAGAGGCGAAGGTGCGCGAGGTTATGCGCCACCAGCAATAACTACACCTACACGTGCGGTGATTAAATCACCTATGCCACAATATTCTATGAATCACCTTGTGAATGGCGTAAATTTGCATGTATGCAATATACAAATGGCACATCAGCCAAAACTTGCTGGAATCAAGCACCTAAATAGGCTGGAAAATATAATGGCCCGCATGGAGTGGCATGAAGACAATATTTTTGATGGTATATTGCTTGATCAGCAAGATAGCGTAATAGAGTGCACCATGAGTAATATTTTTGCGCGTTTTAATCATACGCTGATTACTCCAGATCTTAGATTTTGTGGGGTGGCAGGCATCACAAGGCAACGCATTATTGGTTTAGCCGCAATGCTAAAACTTAATATTGAAGTTAAAAAAATATCGCTTGACGCGCTATTACAGGCAGATGAAATACTGATATGCAACAGTTTATATGGTGCTTTTCAAGTGAGTAAAATTGGTGACGCTACATTGCCACAACATGGATTGGCTAAAACGATTAGAAGCGCATTGAACGTATGATTACACGTATTAAAAAGTGGTTATTATTAAGTTTAGTCGTAGGGATATTGTTAGCTGCTTGGCTGGTTTTTTATGCGATATCACCATTAAAGCTACATCCAAATAGCCAAGAAATTGTGATTCAACCAAAAAGTGGTCTCAGAAGCATTGCAAATCAATTGGTTAAGCAGGGCGTGTTAAGAGAACCTTGGCGTTTTATTCTCATTACAAAACTACTCAATAAAGAACCATTCTTACAAGCAGGTAGTTACACGCTCAATAAAAATATTTCACCTTATCAGCTGTTATTATCACTGAATCACGGTAAAACAACGCAAGGCAGTGTGACCTTTATTGAAGGCCGTACTTTTGCACAAATGCGTGAAAAATTAACGAGTAATGATGCTGTAAAACAAACGATTACCGGATTATCTGAATCTGAAATATTAAGGATGGTGGGGTCTGATTACAGTGTTGCAGAAGGTTTATTTTTCCCTGATACGTTCTATTTTGATCGCAATACCGCAGACATCGTCATGTTGAAGCGTAGTTATGATGCCATGCAGAGCAAGTTAGCCAAGGCATGGGCGGGTCGTGAAAATAATCTGCCTTATAAAAATAGTTATCAAGCTTTGATTATGGCGTCTATCGTTGAAAAAGAAACGGGTAAATCAAGCGAACGGCCTATGATTGCTGGTGTGTTTATCAATCGCTTACGCCTTGGTATGCGGCTACAAACTGACCCAACGGTCATTTACGGCATGGGAGTGCAATACAAGGGCAATATTCGTAAAAAAGATTTAATCACTGACACGCCTTATAATACTTATACGAGAGCTGGCCTGCCACCTAGTCCGATTGCCATGCCAGGCGCAGCTTCAATTGAGGCTGTGCTGCATCCAGACTCGACAAAAGCACTCTATTTTGTAGGTAAGGGGGATGGCAGTCACGCATTTTCTGATAATTTAGAAGCACATAATCGAGCAGTTGTTAAATACCAATTGAAAAAATAACATTAAAGATAATAAAAATAATGACTGGTAAATTTATCACACTAGAAGGTATGGATGGCGCAGGTAAAAGCACGCACATTCCGACTATTATTGCAGCCTTGCAAGCGCGCGGCATTGAGGTCGTATCAACTCGCGAGCCAGGTGGAACGGCCTTAGGAGAACGGTTACGCGAATTATTGCTACATGAAAATATGCATGTAGAAACTGAAACGCTATTAATGTTTGCAGCACGCCGGGAGCATATAGCAAGCATTATTGCACCAGCACTTGCAAGAGGTGCTTATGTATTGTCAGATAGATTTACCGATGCGACTTATGCCTACCAAAGTGGCGCTAAGGGTGTAGCCGCAGTTAAAGTTGAATTGTTAGAGCAATGGGTGCATGCTGATTTACAACCAGACTTGACGCTGTTATTTGATGTACCTGTTGAAGTCAGCATACAACGGCTTGCTACCGCACGTTCTCCAGATAAATTTGAGCGTGAAGATGCGGGGTTTTTTATGCGGATTCGTCAGGCTTATTTGCAACGAGCACAACAAAACCCAGCAAGATTTCGGATTATTGATGCCAATAGGTCGCTGGAAGATGTTAAGAAGTCAGTCGAAGATGAAATTTCAATATTATGATTTATTACAATATTTTAAATTAAATGAATAGCTCAACTAATATTTCAGCCAACATTTATCCTTGGCAGACCCAAGTTTGGCAACATCTAAATCAAGATAGCCAAAGAATGCCGCATGCACTATTGCTACATGGACGTGCAGGTATAGGTAAATATGATTTTGCACGCATTTTCAGCCAAGCGCTTTTATGCTCAAATACTGACAAGCAAGGCCATGCCTGTGGGGAATGCTCAAGCTGTAATTGGTTTAATGACAATAGCCACCCTGACTTTCGCCTACTAAGCCCAGAACAAGAGGCTGACTCTGAGGACGAAGCACCTAGTACAAAGAAAACTAAAAAGAAAACACAAATCTCTGTTGCTCAAATTCGAGAGTTAAGCGGATTTTTAGGCATGTCGAGCCACCGCAGTAATGGCTCGCGTGTTGTACTAATTAATCCTGCAGAAGCACTTAATCTAGCCTCAGCCAATGCACTGTTAAAAATGTTAGAAGAGCCGGCACAGGGCGTAATTTTCATTTTAGTCGCACATCAACTGCAACGTTTGTTACCCACGATTATTAGTCGTTGCCAAAAAATAAACATGCCAAGTCCAGATGGGGTGCAGGCATTGGCATGGCTAAGCGAGCAGGGCGTGCAAAATGCAAAGCAGCAATTAGCCTACTTAGAGGGGTCGCCAATTAAAGTATTTAATGAGCAATTGCAATTTACTCTGCTAACAGAAATATGGCGTATGCTCGCGTTAGGTCGCAAGCTTGAGCCGAACTTAGCGGCAACGGCACTTATTGCACACTCGGTCGAGTCTGGCGTTATTGCGGTTCAAAAATGGATATATGATCTTGCGGCAATGAAGTTGGGCAACCAAATACGTTATCACGTAGAGCACACAAGCGCTTTGCAAGCGCTTGCTGAAAAGGTAAACTTAGTCCGCTTGTTTGATTTGCAAAAAAAAACCGATGAGTTGCGCAAACTATCCTTACATCCGTTGAATCATGAGTTGCAAATGGAAAGTTTACTACTCGAATATACTCGAATTTTTCAACCTTAATAATAGGCAGATTATAGTTCGCTATATATATTTAACCGATAGAGAAAATCATGGCTGAAGATACACAAGACGACTTTAAGAGTTCTGGCGCACCTAAACCAGGCGTACTTTCGCTCGCTATTAAAGAAAAAGCGGCACTTTATGCGGCTTATATGCCTTTTTTAAAAGGTGGTGGTTTATTCATACCTACAAATAAACCATTCAAGATTGGTGAAGAGGTATTTATGCTACTAAACCTGATTGATGATCCAGTAAAGTTAAAAGTTGTGGGGCATGTCGTATGGGTATCGCCGACCACTCAAGCTAGCAGACCACAGGGTATCGGCGTTCAATTTAGCGATAAAGATGTCGGGGTAGAGGCACGCAACAAAATTGAAGGATTACTTGGCAGCGCACTAAAATCCTCTCGCCCGACACATACAATGTAACTTTTTAAGGCTTTTATGCTTGTTGATTCTCATTGCCATCTAAATTTCCCTGAACTTTTTGAAAATCTGCCCGCTATTAAACAAGCCATGCACGATAACAAAGTAGGGCATGCCTTATGTATTTCAGTTACGCTACCAGATTTCCCACAAGTCTTAGCCTTGGCTGAGAGTAACAATAACTTTTATGCTTCCGTAGGCGTACACCCTGATTATGAAAATATTGAGGAGCCGACAGTTGAAGGGTTGTTAGCACTTGCGGCCCATCCTAAAGTCATTGCCATAGGAGAAACGGGCCTAGATTATTTTAGGCTCACTGGCGACTTAGAATGGCAGCGCACACGCTTTCGTACGCATATTCGTACGGCCATTGTCTGTGGAAAGCCATTGGTGATACACACGCGAAACGCTGCTGAAGACACGCTGCGGATTATGAGAGAAGAAAATGCACAGAAAATCGGTGGCGTGATGCATTGTTTTACTGAAAATTTAAACGTTGCAATGCAGGCGATTGAGCTTGGTTTTTATATCTCGTTTTCTGGAATCGTAACTTTTAAAAATGCTTTAACGATCAAAGATGTCGCAAAAAAAGTACCATTAAATAGAATGCTGGTTGAAACAGATTCCCCATACCTCGCGCCAATACCTTATCGCGGTAAAACCAATCAACCTAGCTATGTCAAATATGTTGCAGAAGAAATTGCAACATTGCGTGGAATTTCTTTAGATGAAGTATCTACGGCTACTACAGAAAACTTCTTTCGGTTATTTAAACATGCCGCAGAGTAATTAATATTCTCTTTATAAATCAATTTAATACATGCAATTATTAATGTTAGGCGTAGGCTCAAGTGCGGGAACTCCAATGATTGGATGTCCGTGTGACACTTGCACATCTAGCAACCCCCGCAACAACAGAACACGCTGCTCCAGTTTAATAAAACTGGATAACGGCAAAGTACTATTAATAGATACTGGCCCAGATCTACGCACACAATCATTAAGAGAAGGGTTAACGCACGTTGATGCGGTGCTATATACGCACACGCATGCGGATCATTTGCATGGTATTGATGATTTGCGTGGGTTTTGCCAACTTCAGCGCAGTCAAATTCCACTTTATGGTAGCGCAGACGCTATGGCGCATATTGTTGATAAGTTTGGCTATACGTTACGTGAACCTAGCCATTTTTGGGATTTACCTGTACTTAAAGTAAATCCGATAAATGCTCCATTTCAATTATTTAATCAAATGGTTACGCCAATCCCACTTAAGCATGGCAAGAGTGAAATTTATGGTTATCGAATCGGCGATATTGCCTATCTTACCGATGTATCATGTATTCCAGAAAGTTCACTTATGCTTTTATCTGGTCTAAAATTACTACTTTTAGATTGTTTACGTTATACACCGCACTATACACACATAAATTTGGAACAAAGTTTACAGTATGCTAGTCAAATAAAAGCTAAATCAACGTATATGATACATATGACGCACGAACTCGAATATGCTGCACTTAGCGCAAATTTGCCTGAGAATGTATACGTTGGGTACGATGGCTTAAAAATTGACATTGGTTGTGTCTACGAAAGTTAATGTCTACATTGTGCTTAATACTTATACAGTAGGCTAAATTTAAGTAAAATGAGATAATTATTAAAAAGTTAGGATATTTTTAACAATGCAATTTACTATGAATGAGACTATGAAAACATCAATGAAAAAATTATGCTTAGGTTTAACTTTAGGAATGTTATTTACTTCAGCATTTATCGAGGCTAATGCTGCTTCATTAAATAAAAACTCCTACACTGAAGACCAGTTTTTGACTGCTTTTAGCGGTAAGTCAAAAAAGATTATTTCTGATAAATTGGGTGCGCCTGTAAAAAAAGAGTTATCCGTTAAGCCAGAAGGTGCCTCTGGTTTTCTTGGTAAAGTGGGTGCTGATGAAAAAAACTCTAAGCGCGTTACTGTTGAAATGTGGTATTACAAAAACTTAGTTAATTACGACCCTAAGCATACCTATAAAGAAACTGAGATAACCTTTGTGAATGATCGCGCAATGAATATTGCTTTTTTTAATAACCGATAGATTGAGTAGCGATGATAGTTGTTTGGTCTAATTTGTTGGACTGCCGTTTCTGAAGTCGTACAGTTATCTATCCAATACTAAAGTTATTTTACATAATATAAATTATACGAAGTGAATTTTTAAGTAATGTAAA